>NZ_JAYRTX010000047.1:0-24886 GCF_041919395.1 Albidovulum sp. | reverse complement strand
GTAAGCGGCGGCTCCAACCCATTGAATTGATGTATTCCTGACGCGTGACGGGCCTGCGAGAAGGTCTGCGTGAGCAGATGGAGATTTGTCATGGCGGATGGTGGTGACGGGTTTATTGGGCGTTGCGCGATTGTCGAGCCGCGGCGGCGGGGCAAGCGGCGCTGGTCGAATGAGATGAAGGCGCGGATTGTTGCCGAAAGCCTCCAGCCAGGCGCCCGGGTCGTCGATGTGGCGGCGCGCTATGACATCCTGCCGCATCATTTGTCGGATTGGCGCCGCCATGCCCGGCAGGGTCGGCTGGCTCTGCCGGGTGAGCTGATGGACGTGCTGAGCGGATCAACAAGGCCGAAGGTGGCGGAGCCTGCCTTTGTGCCGCTGTCCATTCTGCCCGAGCCCGTGGATCAGCCTGTGCCTTTGACGGTCGAGGTCGCACAGGGTGGCATCGGGGTGATGACGATTGAGGTCGGGCCTGATCTGCGGCTGTGTATTCCTGGTGATGTTGCGGTGGAGCGTGCAGCGGCCTTGGTGCGCGCTCTGCGCGGGGCGGCATGATTGTCGCGGGGCAGCGGTTGCCGATCCTGATCGCGACCCGGCCGGTGGATTTCCGGTGTGGACATAATGCTCTGGCACTGATCGTGCAGACGGAACTGAAGCTTGATCCGCATTCCGGCGTGACGGTTGTGTTCCGATCAAAACGCGGGGACAGGTTGAAGATCCTGGTCTGGGACGGCACCGGCATGGTGCTGATCTACAAGGTCCTGGAGGAAGGCAGCTTCGCCTGGCCGAAGGTTCAGGACGGCACGATGCGGCTGTCCCGGGCGCAATTCGAGGCTCTGTTCGAAGGTCTGGATTGGCGGCGGATGGTTGCACAACGGGTGCTCCCACCGACTGCGGCGGGTTGACTCACCGGGTCGATTTTGGCGTTGTTTTATTGGGCTTTCTGTCCCGGATCGGGTAGAAATGCGCATGTCGCAGCCGCTTGATCTCAGCCAGTTCCCCGACCTGCCGCCCGAGGTAGTGAAGGCCTTTGCCGCCCAAAAGGCGGCGCTGGAAGCCGCGCGGTTTGAGGCGAGGGTCGAACGTGCGGCGCGCCAGCACGAACAGGCGGTGGTGGCCGAAAAGGAAGCCTTCATTACCGAGTTGAAGGCGCTGATCGAGAAGCTGGAAGGTCAGGTCCAGGACTACCGGCGCACGAAGTTCGGGCCGAAATCCGAGAAGCTGGGCCCGGCGCAGCTCGAGCTGGCGCTGGAAGATCTGGAAACCGCCATCGCCGAGACGCAGGCGCAGATCGCCGATCTCGAGGACAGGATGGCGGCCAGCGAACCGGACCCCGAGAAGCGCAACCCACGTGCGCCCCGCAAGGCCCGGACCCTGCCCGAAAGCCTGCCGCGCGTCGAGCGGGTGGTCGAGCCCGACAGCATCGTGTGCCCCTGCGGCTGCGGCGACATGGTGCGGATCGGCGAAGACCGCACCGAGCGGCTGGACTACATCCCGGCGCGCTATCAGGTCATCGTCACGGTGCGCCCCCGATATGCCTGCCCCAAGGGGCGCACCGGCGTCGTGCAAGCCAAGGCGCCTGCACATCTGCTGGAGGGCAGCTGGCCGACCGAGACGCTGCTGGCCCAGATTGCCGTCTCCAAGCATTCCGAGCACATGCCGCTGAACCGGCAGGCCGTGGTGATGGCGCGGCATGGGGTGCCGATCGACCGGTCTGTTCTCGCCGACTGGATGGGCCGGACGGGTGCCCTGATTGCCCCCGTGGTTGACCATATGGCAAAACGGCTGATGACCGACAGCACAAGGCTTTACGTCGATGAAACAAGCGCTCCGGTGCTGGACCCGGGCAAGGGAAAGACGAAGACCGGCTACCTCTGGGCGGTGCTGCGCGACGACAGGGGCTGGGGTGGCACCGCGCCGCCGGGCGTGGTGTTCCACTATCGGCCTGGCCGGAAAGGCGAATATGCCGCCGAAATCCTGCACGGCTTCAACGGCACGATCCAAGTTGATGCCTATGGCGGCTATACCCATCTGGCCACGCCGAAACGCCCGGGCGGCGATCCGCTGCGGCTGGCTTTTTGCTGGGCGCATGGCCGGCGCAAGCTGATCAAGGCTAAACCGAAGAAGGGATCACCCATCGTGGACGAGGCGCTGCTGCGCATCGCTGCCCTCTACAAGATCGAGGATGCCATCCGCGGGTTCGACCCGGATCACCGCCGAACTGTCCGGCAGGACCTGTCGCGCCCGCTGGTCGATGAGTTCTTCGCCTGGCTGGCGGCCCAAGCCGCCCGCGTCTCGCGCAAATCCGACCTTGGCGAGGCCATGGCCTATATGCTGAAACGACAGGACGGCTTCCGGCTGTTCCTGGAGGATGGGCGCATCGATATCGACTCCAACCTCGTGGAAAACGCCATCCGCAGCCCGGCCATGAACCGCCGTAACGCGCTCTTTGCCGGCCACGACGAGGGCGGCCGCAATTGGGCCCGCTTCGCCAGTCTGATCGGCACATGCAAAATGAACGGCCTCGAGCCCTATGCCTATCTGCGCGATCTGTTCACGAAGCTGGCCAACGGCCACCTCGCCCGCGACATCGACGATCTGATGCCGTGGGCCTAGGCCCAGTGCTGTGACCAGCAGGCCATCGGCTCATAAGGACCTCGTCTCGTAGTCCCTGACAAGCTACCGACAGCCCGCCGCTTCATCCCATAGCGGCACCCCGCAAGCGGAAACTCAATGGGGCGTGGCCGCCGCTTACGGTGCGGTCGGGCATCCGGGTCGTCAAATACTGGTTCTCGATCACCGACGAGGAACAGCAGATGCGCTTTCTCATGCGCATCCACGACCCGATGAAGCAGTGGAAACTGTCGCCGATGGATCTCCAGTCCCGCGTCCGCTGGGAACAGTACACCAAGGCCAAGGAAGAGATGCTCCACCGCACCAACATCCCCGAGGCGCCGTGGTACATCGTCGAGGGCAACGACAAGAAGCGGGCGCGGCTGAACTGCATCGACCACCTCCTCGGCCTCTTCCCCTACGAGCAGGTCCCGCACGAGGAGATCACACTTCCCGACCGCGTCTTCAACCCGGACTACGAACGCGCGATCCTGCCGCCCGAGCTTTACGTCCCGCGAAAGTATTGACGCCGCGCGGGGCCTGCCGGGACGGAAGATCGACGCGATCCCCACGCGCGCGGGACGGATGCGGGACGGGCTTTGCACATCCCCGCCGGAGGGCTTATATCGCCTGTCATGATCGCGCGCCTGCTCAACTCGCTCCTCGCCCCCGCCCCCGGCCGCCTGCCGGAACCCGACGCGCGGCTCGCGCTCGCCGCGCTTCTGGTGCGCCTTGCGCGGGCGGACGAGCATTACGAGGAGTCCGAGCGGCTCAGGATCGACCGCGTGGTTGCGAGCCGCTACGGGCTGTCGTACTTCGAGGCCGCGAAGATCCGCGCCGAGGCCGAGGTTCTGGAGGCCGAGGCACCCGACACCGTGCGCTTCACCCGCGCGCTGAAGGACGCGGTTCCGCACGAGGACCGGGTGAGCCTGATCGAGGCGATGTGGCAGGTCGCGCTGGCCGACGAGGCGCGCGACGAACGCGAGGACGCGCTCATCCGGGTGACGGCCGACCTTCTCGGCGTCAGCGACCGGGACCGCGCCATCGCTCGGCAAACCGTTGAGAACGCGAAGAAATGATCGCGAGCCTCGCGATGTACGACTGGCCGCAGGTCCGGGCGGAGCATGACCGGTTCTGGTCGCTCATCCGCGCCGCGCTGGCGGAGGAAGGGATCGCGGCGCCGCCGGCCCTGACCCGCGACGAAAGCCTCTGGACCCTCTGGGAAAGCCCCGACCTGCTTCTCGGCCAGACCTGCGGAATGCCCTACCGGACACGCCTCCACGGCCGGGTCGCGCTTGTCGGCACGCCGGACCATGGGCTCCCCGGCGCCGCGCCGGGCTGGTATTACTCCGTCTTCGTCGCGCGGGCGGACGATCCCGGCGAGGCGCATGACTTCATCGACCGGACGCTCGCCTTCAACGGCCAGGACAGCCAGTCGGGCTGGGCCGCGCCGCAGAACGAGATGGCCCGGCGCGGCCTCAGGTTCACCCACACCCGCCACACCGGCGCCCACCGGGACAGCGCCCGCGCGGTCGCCGAGGGCCGCGCCGACATCGCCGCCATCGACGCCGTGAGCTGGCGGCTCATCGAGGCGCACCACCCCGAGGTCGCCACCCGCCTCCGGGTGGTCGGCCACACCCGGCCGACACCCGGCCTCCCGCTCATCACCGCGGCCGGCCGCGATCCGGCGCCGCTTGCCCGCGCGACTGCCGCCGCGATCGCCGCTATCGCGCCCGCCGACCGCGCCGCCCTAGGCCTCAGGGGCCTCGTCACCATCGCGGCGGAGGCCTATCTCGCCGTGCCGACACCGCCGCCGCCTTCGCAGGATGTGCCGGTCAACTAGGCATTCCGCCCGCCATTTCTGCCCTGTCCGCGCAAAAAGCGCATTGTAAAACGGCAAAATATCCGCCCTATTCGGGGTCCGGGGGGACACTGCCACATGACCGACGCCGACACGCCCGTGATCGAAGTCCGGGACCTTCACAAGGCCTACGGGGCGCTCGAAGTGCTGAAGGGCGTTTCGCTCGCCGCGCGGCGCGGCCAGGTCGTCTCGCTGATCGGGTCGTCGGGCTCGGGCAAGTCGACGCTCCTGCGCTGCTGCAACCTCCTGGAGGACAGCCAGCAGGGCGACGTGATCTTCAAGGGCGAGAAGGTCCTCTGGCAGGGCGAGGGGCTTGGCCGCCACCCGGCGGACAAGGCCCAGGTCATCCGCATCCGAACCAATCTCTCGATGGTCTTCCAGCAGTTCAACCTCTGGTCCCACCTCACGGTTCTGCAGAACGTGATGGAGGCGCCCGTCACGGTGCTGAAGCGCGACCGCGCCGAGGTGGAGGCCGCGGCGCGGCGCTACCTCGACAAGGTCGGCATCGGCGACAAGTGCGACGCCTTTCCGGCGCAGCTTTCGGGCGGCCAGCAGCAGCGCGCGGCCATCGCCCGCGCGCTCTGCATGGAGCCGACCGCGCTCCTCTTCGACGAACCGACCTCGGCCCTGGACCCCGAGTTGCAGCAGGAGGTCGTGAAGGTCATCAAGGCTCTGGCCGAAGAGCATCGCACGATGATCCTCGTCACCCACGACATGCGGCTTGCGGCCGATGTGTCCGATCATGTTATCTTCCTGCATCTCGGCCGGATCGAGGAGGAAGGGCCGCCGGCCCGGCTCTTCGGCAGTCCGAAGACAGAACGCCTGCAACAGTTCCTGAGCGCGACCGTTGCGGCCTGACCGATCCAAGCAGCTCAAATCAACGGGAGTAACCGCATGAAGACCTTCATCCTTTCCGTCGCCGCGCTGGCTCTGAGCGCCGGCCTCGCCGCGGCGCAGACCGTTCGCCTCGGAACCGAGGGCGCCTATCCTCCCTACAACTTCATCAACGACAAGGGCGAGGTCGACGGCTTCGAGCGCGAGATGGGCGACGAGCTCTGCAAGCGCGCCGAGTTGACCTGCGAATGGGTGACGAACGAGTGGGATTCGATCATCCCCAACCTGGTGTCGGGCAACTACGACGTGATCATCGCCGGAATGTCGATCACCGATGAACGCGACAAGGTCATCGACTTCACGCAGGAATACATCCCGCCGGCGGCCTCGCTCTATGTCGGGCTTTCCGCCGACGCCAACATCAAGGGCATCGTCGCCGCGCAGACCGCGACGATCCAGGCCGCCTATGTTGCCGAGTCCGGTGCGACGCTGCTCGAGTACCCGACGCCGGACGAGACCATCGCGGCCGTTCGCAACGGCGAGGCCGATGTCGTCCTTGCCGACAAGGATTACCTCCTGCCGGCCGTCAACGAATCCAACGGCCAGCTTGTGGTCGTGGATCAGGTGCAGATCGGCGGCGGTGTCGGCATGGGCGTGCGCGAAAGCGATACCGAGCTGAAGGCCAAGCTCGACGCGGCCATCACCTCGATGAAGGAAGACGGGACGCTGAACACGATGATCAAGAAGTGGTTCGGCGAAGAAGCGCTCGTGTTCTGACGGAAAAGGGGCGGGCCGGCGACGGCCCGCCTCCGCACTCCGATGTTCGCGTTCTGCGCCGATCCGAAGTCGATCGAAGGGCTGCAATGGCTCCTGTGCTACCTGACCTCGGGCAAGCACATGCTGTTCTACGGCTCCTTCGGCACCGTGCTCCTCCTGCTGGCGATCACCGCCCCGGTCGCGCTTGCCTTCGGCTTCGGCGGCGCGGTGGCGGCACGCTCCTCCTTCCTGCCGCTCAGCCTTCTCGGCAAGGCCTACACCTCGATGGTGCGTGGCGTGCCGGACATCATCTTCTTCCTCTTCGTGCCGATCGCGCTCGACCAGGGGTTCGAGTACCTCCGGCACAAGGTGAAATGCCCCGACTGGGACAAGCCGATCTGGCAGGGCAACGACTTCATCGTCTGCCCCGAGGCGAAGCTGCCGCTCTCGACCAGCCCGCAGTCGGTGCATGAGGTCTATGGCTTCTCGCTTGCCGTGCTCGCCTTTGCCGTCGTCTTCGGCGCCTTCGCGGCGAACGTGCTCTATGGCGCCATGCGGGCGGTGCCGCGCGCGCAGATGGAGACGGCCGAAGCCTACGGCATGTCGCAGCGGCAGGCCTTCTGGCGCATCCTCGTGCCGCAGATGTGGGTTTACGCGCTGCCGGGCCTGTCGAACCTCTGGATGATCCTGATCAAGGCCACGCCGCTCCTGTTCCTGCTCGGGGTCGAGGATATCGTCTACTGGGCGCGGGAGCTTGGCGGATCGAAGACGCAGGCCTTCGAGTATCCCCATCCAGACTGGCGCGTCTGGTATTTCCTTGTGCTTCTGGCCTTCTACCTCGGCATGACCAGGATTTCGGAGGGCGTTCTCGGCCGGGTGACGGCGCGGCTCAGCCGCGGGCAGGCGACGCTCGGCGGCGAGATGCAGCGAAAGGCCGCACGATGAGCTGCGTCCAGACGATCCATGACTACGCGCTCCGCTCGATCGGTATCGGCGAGCGGCTGCTGCCAAAGGGCGAGATGACGCTCTGCGAGCATTTCACGCTGATCGGTTCGGGTCTCATCTGGAACATCTACTACGGTGCGCTCGCGCTTCTGATCGGATTCTTCCTTGCCAACGCGCTGGCGGTGGCCAAGGCGAGCGCGAACCCCTGGGCCCGGAAGCCGGCCGAATGGTTCATCTTCGTCTTCCGTGGTTCGCCGCTCTTCATCCAGTTCTTCCTCGCCTACGAAGCCTTCGTGCTGATCCCCCGGATGGGCTGGGACATCCCTCTGGGATTCATGACGGTCACGGTCGAGACCTCGTGGCTGTCGAAGGCCTGGCTCGGCGCGCTGATCGTGCTCTGCCTCAACACGGCCGCCTATTCCGGCGAAATCTTCTATGGCGCGTTGCGCTCGATCCCGAAGGGCGACATCGAGGCCGCCGACGCCTACGGCATGTCGGGCTGGTCGCGGTTCCGGCGGATCATGTGGCCGACGATGCTCAGGCTCGCCTGGCCCGCCTATACCAACGAGGCGATCTTCCTTTTCCACGCCACCACGCTGGTCTATTTCTCGGGCTTTCCGGCCTTCCAGCAGAAGGGCGACGCGCTCTACTATGCCACTTATTTCGCCTCGCTGACATTCAACCCCTTCGTCGCCTACCCGGTCATCGCCGTCTACTTCATCCTTCTCACCGTCACGGTCATCGCGACCTTCGGGCTGATCGGCCGGCGGCTCAACCGGCACCTGCCGCAGTCGTCGCGCCCGAGATTCCGCTTGCGTCCACAGATCATCCGGTAGTAGGCTACTTTTGATCAAATTCTTCGGGCGGAGGCGCCCGCCTTTTTCGGCCGGTTTGCCGAGGTGCGCGCCAATCGGGGAAGTTTTGATCATAAACAGCTAAGGCCCAAGGGCATGGGCCGATGCTGCCAGGCGGACTTCGCGGTCCCGGCCCATGGCGGTTTCGGACCCCGGCACTCCGGCCGATCAGGTGAATGATGAAGAACTGGCTCAGAAAACACCCCGAGGTGCGCACGATCCGTGTGGCCGCGGCCGACCTCAACGGTCAGCCTCGCGGCAAGCGCGTGCCCGTCCGCTTTGCCGATGCGGTGGTGACGAACGGCACGCGCTATCCGATGTCGGTCTTGAACCTCGACATCTGGGGCGAGGACATCGAGGACAGCCCGCTGGTGTTCGACAGCGGCGATGCCGACGGCATCCTCAAGCCGACCGAACGCGGCTTCATGCCGATGCCCTGGCTCGACGCGCCGACCGCGCTCCTGCCGATATGGATGTTCCGCGAGAACGGCCAGCCCTACGAGGGCGACCCGCGCCATGTGCTCGCTCGCATCGTGGAGCGCTACCGCGAGCTCGGGCTCACGCCGGTCTGCGCGATGGAACTGGAATTCTACCTGATCGACGACAGCGGCCGGAAGCTGCAGGTGCCGCCCTCGCCGCGGTCGGGCAAGCGCCGCAAGGCAGCCGAGATCATGTCGATCCGCGCGCTCGATGCCTTCGACACCTTCTTCACGGATCTCTACGACGCTTGCGAGGCGATGGACATTCCCGCCGACACGGCGATCTCGGAATCCGGCCTTGGCCAGTTCGAGATCAACCTGATGCACACCGACGATGCGCTGCGCGCGGCCGATGATGCCTGGCTCTTCAAGATGCTGCTGAAGGGGCTCGCCCGCCGCCACGGCTTCGCGGCGAGCTTCATGGCCAAGCCCTACCCGGACTATTCCGGCAACGGGTTGCACACCCATTTCTCGATCCTCGACCGCGACGGCCGCAACATCTTCGACAACGGCGGGCCGGAAGGGACGGAAAGGCTGCGCAACGCCGTCGCCGGCTGTCTTGCCGCGATGCACGACCTCACGCTGATCTTCGCGCCGCACGCCAACAGCTACGAGAGGCTCATCCCCGAAGCCCATGCGCCGAACCAGATCTGCTGGGCCTACGAGAACCGCACCTCGGCGATCCGCATCCCATCGGGCAACCCCGTGGCGCGGCGGATCGAGCATCGGGTGGCGGGGGGCGACGTGAACCCCTACCTCATGCTCGCAGCGATCCTCGGCGCCGCGCTCATCGGTATCGAGGAGAGGCTGACACCCCCCGCCCCGATCACCGGCAACGCCTATGCGCTCGACCTGCCGCTCCTGCCCGACACCTGGGCCGCTGCGATAGACGTCTTCGAGAAGAGCGCGACGGTGCGGCGGATATTCCCCGAGGAACTGATCCGCAACCTCGTCATGACCAAGCGGCAGGAGCTGCGCTACATGGACGAACTCTCGCCCGAGGAGCAGACCGAAATCTACCTCGACACGGTGTGACCCCACCGCCGCCCCCTTGCGCCGCGACGGGGGCGGGCATTACCTTCGCCTGAGACCGCCAGGAACATTCATGCGTATCGGCATCCTCCAGACCGGCCAGTCGCCCGACGCGCTTCGCGCGGACATGGGCGACTATCCCGACATGTTCGCCCGCCTCCTCGCTGACCGGGGGTTCGAGTTCCGTGCCTGGCATGTGGAGGCGATGGAATTCCCGAAGGACGTGCACGAATGCGACGGCTGGCTGATCACCGGCTCGCGCCACGGCGCCTACGAAGACCATGCGTTCATCCGGCCGCTGGAGGACTTCATCCGCCGCGCCTACGCCGAAAAGGTTCCGATGGTCGGCATCTGTTTCGGCCACCAGATCATCGCCCAGGCCCTGGGCGGCCGCGTCGAACGCTTCGACAAGGGCTGGGCGGTGGGCCCGACCGACTACGATTTCGACGGCGAGACGATCACCATGAACGCCTGGCACCGCGACCAGGTGACGGAGCGCCCGCCGATGGCCGAACCCGTTGCCTCCAACGAGTTCTGCGAGAATGCGGCGCTCGTCTACGGCGACCGCGCCTTCACCGTGCAGGCGCATCCCGAGTTCACGGACGACTTCATCGACGGGTTGATGCGGACCCGCGGCAAGGGTCTCGTTCCCGACGAGGTCATGGCCGCGGCCTCCGGACGTCTCGGCCAGCCCAATTCCTCGGCCGCGATCGCCGACCGGATCGCGGATTTCTTCAAGCAAACCCGCAACTCATAACAGTGTGATTCATGTCCGACTGGACCCAGAAACTGCCGGAAGCCGCGCAGGAATACATTTCCGGCCGCCGGCTGGACGAGGTCGAATGCCTCGTCGCAGACCTCGCCGGCGTGGCCAAGGGCAAGGCAATGCCCGCCTCCAAGTTCGCCAAGCAGAAGTTCTTCCACCTGCCGAACTCGATCTTCGCGCAGACCATCACCGGCGACTATGCCGACATGCCGGGGGGCGACGAGTTCACCGAGCCCGACATGATCCTCGTGCCGGATTTCACCACCGCGCAGGCGGTGCCGTGGACCGCCGATGTAACGCTGCAGGTCATCCATGACGTGAACGACCAGCAGGGCAACCCGGTGCCGATGGCGCCGCGGAACGTGCTGAAGCGCGTGCTCGACCTCTACGCGGCGCAGGGCTGGCGCCCGATCATCGCGCCCGAGATGGAGTTCTACATCGTCGCCCGCAACATCGACCCCAACCAGCCGGTGATCCCGCCCATCGGCCGCTCCGGCCGGCGGGTGATGGCGAACCAGGCCTACTCGATGTCAGCCGTGGACGAATACGGCCGGGTCATCGACGACATCTACGACTTCGCCGAGGCGCAGGGGATCGAGATCGACGGCATCGTGCAGGAGGGCGGCGCGGGCCAGGTGGAACTGAACCTGAGCCATGGCGACCCGGTGGTGCTGGCCGACGAAGTCTTCTACTTCAAGCGGCTGATCCGCGAGGCGGCGCTGCGGCACGACAGTTTCGCCACCTTCATGGCCAAGCCCATCGAGGGCGAACCGGGATCGGCCATGCACATCCACCAGTCCGTGGTGGACATCAAGACCGGCAACAACATCTTCACCACCGCCAAGGGCGGCGAGACCCCTGCCTTCCTGCACTACATCGCCGGGATGCAGACCTACCTGCCGGCGGTGGTGGCGCTGATGGCGCCCTACGTCAATTCCTACCGCCGCTACGTGCCGGACTTCGCCGCCCCGATCAACCTGGAATGGGGCCGCGACAACCGCACGACGGGGCTGCGCGTCCCGATTTCCGACCCGAAGGCGCGGCGGATCGAGAACCGGCTGCCGGGCATGGACTGCAACCCCTACCTCGGCATCGCCGCCTCGCTCGTCTGCGGCTATCTCGGGCTGATGGAAAAGAAGATGCCGCGCCCCGAGAAGACCGGCAACGCCTATATCGACGCTGACGAATTGCCGACCACGCTCGGCGACGCGCTCGACCTCTTTTCGGAGAGCGCGCCGGTGCGCGAGGCGCTGACGCCGGAGTTCTGCGGCATTTACGAAGCTGTCAAACGCAACGAATACAAGGAGTTCCTGCAGGTCATCAGCCCGTGGGAGAGGGAGCACCTCCTTCTCAACGTCTGACCGCCGGACCGGCGGAGGGTGGCCAAGGGCAAGGGCCGGCCGCCCCAGCGATGTCGAAAGGACTGGCGTATCTCGCCGCCCTGAAGTAGCTGTGCGCAGACGAGACCAGAGGGGATATCGGGATGTCCACCGACGCCGTTGCGAAGCGCATCCAGCCCGTGCGGCCCGCGCCGAATGTCTATGACGCCGAGCCGATCCCGGAGGCCGCGCGCGCCGAGATCGACCGCCTCCTCGCCTCGGGCGACCTCTTTCGCTACACCGCGCCCGAAGGCGCGCCGGTCGCGCGGCTGGAGGCGGAGTTCGCCGAATACATGGGTGTGCGCTATGCGCTCGCCGTATCCTCCTGCTCGGCCGCACTCTTCCTCGCGCTCCGCGCGCTCGACCTTCAGCCGGGCGCCAAGGTTCTTGTCCCCGCCTTCACCTTCGCGGCCGTGCCCTCCGCCGTCGTCCATGCCAATTGCGTGCCCGTCCTCGTCGAGGTCGGCGAGGATCTCAGGATCGACATGGCGGATTTCCGCGCCAAGCTCGCCGACGGCGCGCAGGCCGCGCTCATCAGCCACATGCGCGGCCACACCTCGGACATGGACGCGATCATGGCGGCCTGCGACGCCCTCGGCGTTCCGGTGATCGAGGACGCGGCGCATTCGCTCGGCACGCGCTGGGACGGGCGCAAGATCGGCACCATTGGCAAGATCGGCTGCTTCTCGTTCCAGTCCTACAAGCTGGTCAACGCCGGCGAAGGCGGCATGTTCATCACCGACGACCCGGAGATCGCGGCCCGCGCCGTGATCATGTCGGGCGCCTACGAACACAACTGGAAGAAACATCCCGGACTGCAGAACAGCTTCCATCTCTGGCAGAACAAGCTGCCGCTCTACAACATGCGGATGCAGAACCTGTCCGCCGCGGTGATCCGGCCGCAGATCCCGCTCATCGAGGACCGGGTCGCCTCCGGTCGTGCGAACCACGATTACGTCGCCGCGCGGCTCGGCGCCTCGCCCTGGATGGCGGTTCCGCCGGCCCTGGCGAAGGAGGAACGCGCGCCGGATTCGCTTCAGTTCCTTCTCCGCGGCTTCGACAGCGACGAGGAAGCGCGCGCCTTCCAGGCGGCGGCCGACCGGCGCGGCGTCTCGGTGCAGGTCTTCGGCCTGTCGCGCGACAACGCGCGGGCCTTTTGGAACTGGCAGTTCCTGGGCGACCTGCCCGAACTGCCGAAGACCCGGGCGATGCTGATGCGTGCCGGCGATCTGCGCCTTCCGGCGCGGCTGAAACGCGGCGATCTCGACTTCATCGCCGATGCGCTTCTGGCCGCCGCGGCCGAGGTCAAGGACGGCTGAGCCCGCCGCCCCCGCCGGGGTCAGAGTTTCGACAGCTTGGTCTGAAGTTCGGCCAGTTGCTTGCGAATCTGCGCGAGATCGTCGGAATCTCCGGCCTTGCCCTTCGCCTTGCCCTTCGCCCGGCCATCCTTCTCTTCCTCGTCGTCCTCGCGCGCAGGGCCGGACGAACCCGCAAAACCGCCCATGATCGACTTCAGGAAGGCCTGCTGCTGGCGCTGCATCTCGGCGAACCCCGGCATCGAGGCCATCGGGTTCGGGAAGGTGGCAAGGTTTTCCATCAGCTTCGACTGGCCCTCGCGCAGCATCTCGAAAGAGGCCGCGAGGAATTGCGGCACCACGCTCTGCGCGCTGGTCGTGTAGCTGCGCACGAGATCGGTCAGCACATCGACCGGCAGAACGTTCTCGCCCCGGCTTTCGTGCTCGGCGATGATCTGCAGGAGATACTGCCGGGTGAGGTCGTCGCCCGTCTTCAGGTCAACGATCTGCACCTCGCGCCCCTCACGGATGAACGAGGCTATGTCTTCGAGCGTCACATAGTCGCTGGTTTCGGTGTTGTAGAGCCGACGGCTCGCATACCGCTTGATCAGAAGCGGCTTGGCATCCTCTGCCATCTTGTTCTCTCCCCGCGACGTATTGGCGTCGCGGCGAGATTACGCCGCACGGCGGAAAACACAACAAAAAGAAAGGCGGGCACAGGGTGCCCGCCAGGTCGGCCTAGCCTACAGGGAGGAAAAGGCTGGCGTCAGATCACTTCACCGAAGCGGCGGCAGCGGCTTTCTTCGCCACCGAGGTCACTTCCGCCTGGGCTTTCTTGACGGCCGCAGCGGCGTCTTCCGAAAGGTCCTTGCCGGCGGCGAGCATCAGCTCGACGGTTTCCATCTGGGCCTTCTTCGCAACTTCGGCGAAGGCGGCGAGGTTTTCAGCGGCCATCTCGGCGGCGGCAGCGGCGAAGTCCGACACGGCCTTCGTATAGTCCGCCGGCTCTTCCTTGACCTTCGTCAGCGCGCCGACCTTGGAGAGCGTCTCCTTGGTCCACTTCGCCGAGATCTCGCTCGACTTCTCGGCGGCCTCGAGGGCGACCTTCGCGACTCTCTCGCCAAGTGCGGCCGAGCTCTTGAACGAGTCCTGGAACGCTTTCTGGTCGAAGGGGAACTTCGCTGCCATGTCCTGCATGACCTTGGTGAAATCCTGAGCTTTCTGCATGTCTGTATCTCCTGGGGGGTGCGCGGCCCGCCGCGCGTTTCCTGATGGGGAGGAGATACATGCTGCAGTGCAGAAAATCAACCCCTCATTGCTGCATCGCAGAAATTTTTGTCGCTGAATTAATCCGGCTCAGGCGCCGGGCGTCTCGACGACGTAGGTTCCCGGGGCCGGCGCCAGCACGGGATGCGCCGCATCGCCCGGCACGCGGGCGGGAACGAGCTTGCCCGAGCGTTTCTCAAGCCAGCCCACCCATGCCGGCCACCAGCTCCCCCGGTGGTGCTCGGCCGTGGCCTTCCAGGCCTCGTCGTCCGCTTCCATCGCGCCGGCGTTGGTGTAGTAGCCGTACTTGCCCTTCGCCGGCGGATTGACGATGCCGGCTATGTGCCCGGATTCGGCAAGGATAAAGGTCTTGTCCGTCGCGCCGAATGCACGGATGCCGGCATAGGACGCCCGCCACGGCGCGATGTGGTCGGTTTCGCAGGCAATGGCACACACCGGCACGCGGACATCCTGGATGGAGACCGATTCGCCGCAGATATCGAAGGTTCCCGCGGCGAAGCGGTTGGCCTGGCAGAGGCCGCGCAGATACTCCATCGCCATCCGCGCCGGCAGGTTGGTGCCGTCGCCGTTCCAGTAGAGAAGATCGAAGGCGGGCGGCCGCTCACCCATCATGTAGCTCTTGATTGCCGGGCCGTAGATGAGGTCGTTCGAGCGCAGGAACGAGAAGGTCCGCCCCATGAAGAACTTGTCCAGATAGCCCTTCTTCGCCACCTCGCGTTCGATCCCGTCGACGAAATCGTCGTTCAGGAAGACGCCGATCTCGCCGGGGTCGGCGAAATCGGTGAGCGTGGTGAAGAAGGTCGCGGACCCGACCGCCCGGTCGCCCCGCTTCGCCATCAGCGCGAGCGTCAGCGCCAGCGTGGTTCCCGCGATGCAGTAACCCACGGCGTTGATCCGGTCCTGGCCGGTGATCGCCTTCACCTCGCGGATCGCGGTCAGGTAGCCCTCCTCCACATACTCGTCCATGCCGACACCGGCATAGGCCGCATCCGGGTTCTTCCAGCTCACGACAAAGAGCGTGTAGCCCTGGTCGATCACCCACTTGATCAGGCTGTTCGCAGGCTTGAGATCGAGGATGTAGAACTTGTTGATCCAGGGCGGAAAGATCAGAAGCGGCCGCTCGCGCACCGTCTCGGTCGTCGCCTTGTACTGGATGAGTTCCAGCATCCGATTGCGAAAGACGACCGATCCTTCGGTGGTGCCGATGTTCTCGCCCACCGTGAAGGCGTCGCGGTCGGCGAGCGTCACCAGAAGCTCGCCGCGATGAAGCTCGATGTCGCGCACGAGGTTCTCGAGCCCCCTGACGAGGCTCTCGCCCTCGGTCTCAAGCGCACGTTCCAGCGCGTCGGGATTGGTGGCGAGGAAGTTCGTCGGCGCCATCATGTCGATGATCTGGCGGGTGAAGAACTCGATCCGCCGCCGTTCGAGCGGCGTCACGTCCTGAAGCTCTGCCACCGCGCTTTCCAGCGCCTCGACGTTGAAGAGATACTGCTGCTTGAGGAAGTTGAAGTACGGGTGCGTATTCCAGAGCGGGTTCGCGAAGCGGCGGTCCTTCGGGCTCTCGTCGGCAGGCGGCTGAAGCTTGCCCTGAGCCAGCGCATGCTGCGCCTCGACATAGTGCCTGAGCGCTTTTCCCCAGTAGCTGACCTGCTGCTCGATCAGCTTGCCGGGGTTCTCGAGCATCTGCGTCCAGTAGGCCGCCGCAGCCTTGGCGAAGAACTCGGGACCGGGCGCCTCCACCTCCGGGTTCGGGGCGCCCCTGTGCGAAAGCGCCTGTACCAGACGCTGCGTCAATTCCTCGATCCGGGCGATATTGGCGTTCAGCTTGTCGATGTTCGCGGGCGGCTCTTCAGGGCTTTCCGGCCCGCTCGCAACATCTGTTGTCATACTTACAATTCCCCCGTAACATTGTTGCGGTGCAGCATTCACAGGATACCGCCGCCCGGGTCCCGTGCAAAGTGTGGAATGGAGACCGGTCGATTGAGGGGTTCGGGAAACGCGATGAAGGGCATGGCCACTTACGACCTCATGGAGACCGTGCGGAACACGAACGAATGGCTCGGCGCCTCGGCCCGTGCCTTCGCCTCCTACCCGGTCTGGGGTCTCGTGCCGCATCCGATGTTCAAGGTCATGTCGGCCTGGGGCCGCATCACCGAACGCAGCTTCGCGCGCATGGTGATCAAGCCCGACTGGGGGATCCGCACCATCGTCGGCTCGGATGACCGCGACCATCTGGTCGAGGTGGAGACCGTCATCTCGCGCCCCTTCGGCGACCTCATCCACTTCCGCGTTCTCGGGCGCGAGCCGATGCCGCGCCGGGTGCTGCTCGTCGCGCCGATGTCGGGCCACTATTCCACGCTCGTCCGTTCCACCGTCGTCAGCCTGCTGCCCGACTGCGACGTCTACGTGACGGACTGGGTGAACGCGCGCGACATTCCCGTGTCGGCCGGCAAGTTCGACATCGAGGACTACACGCTCTACCTCGTCGATTTCATGCGGGCCCTCGGCCCGGAAACCAATGTCGTCGCCGTCTGCCAGCCGGTGCCCCTGACGCTCGCAGCCACCGCGTATCTGGCCGAGGAGGACCCCGAGGCACAGCCGCGGACGCTCACGCTCATCGGCGGTCCGGTCGATCCCGACGCGGCGCCGACCGAAGTCACTGACTTCGGCCGCCGCCTGACGATGGGCCAGATCGAGCACCTCGCCATCCAGCGCGTTGGCTTCAAGTATGCCGGCGCCGGGCGGCTCGTCTATCCGGGGCTTCTCCAGCTCGCCTCCTTCATCTCGATGAACCTCGATCGCCACGCCCAGGCCTTCTCCGACCAGATCGTCCGGGCGGCGAATGGCGAGGCCTCCGAACGCGACGCGCACAACCGCTTCTACGACGAGTATCTCTCGGTCATGGACATGACCGCGGAATTCTACCTTTCCACCGTCGAACGCATCTTCAAGAACCGCGAGATCGCCACCAACAGCTTCGAGGTCGCCGGCAAGCGCGTCGACTTCGGCAAGATCACCGATGTCGCCGTGAAGGTCGTCGAAGGCGAGGAGGACGACATCTCCGCGCCCGGCCAGTGCCTCGCGGCGCTCAGGCTCTGCACCGGCCTGCCCGAGGCGAAGAAGGCCAAGCATCTCGAACCGGGCGCCGGCCACTACGGCATCTTCGCCGGCAAGTCCTGGCGCAAGAACATCCGGCCGCTGGTGCTCAACTTCATCGACGCTAACGCCGGGACCGCGCGCCCCGCCCGCGCCGGGTCCAGCAAGACGCCGCTGCGCGCGGTCTGAGCCGTCTCAACCCCCGCGAGGCAGGTTCCTGGCCCAGCGAAGGATCTCCTCCGTCACGGGGGCGGTCATCGAGGGGCTGAGCACGTCGCCCGCGATCACGTGGGACAAGGGGTCATCGCCTGCCCCGACCACGAGGGGCCGCAGCGTCACCGGCCCGCCCCACCGCGCGGCGACACGCGCCGTGGCCTTGGGCGAGACCACGCGGTCCGCCTCGGCAAGGAGGAAGAGCGCGGGCAGCGTCACGGTAGCGTAGTCCTGCCCCGCCGCATGTTTCGCCACCGCGGCCAGCGGCAGCAGCGCCTCGGTCGGGTAGCAGGCCGTCCAGTAGCGCGCATGGGCCGCGCTCCCCGTCGTAAAGCAGCGCTCCCGTCCCGCGACCGCCGCCACCCAGCCCCTTGCGAAGGGCCAGGTCAGAAGTGCCGCCGCCGGGCTCCGGATGCCGAAGTTCGGCGAGACGAAGACGACGGCGTCCATCCGCGCCGCAAGGTCCCGCTGCACCGCCGCCTCGGCGGCGAGCGTCCCGCCGGTGGAGCTCGCGATCACCAGGACCCTTGCGCCGATCCTCTTGCCGATGGCCAGCGCCTCGGCCACGTCGATCATCCAGTCGTTCACGCTCGGCCCGGCGAAGCGCGCGGGCCCGACGCCATGGCCTGCGAACCGCGTGTAGTAGAGATTTGCCCCCAGCGCCGCGGCGACGCGATCCGGCACCGGCCTGATCTCCTCGGCTGTGGCGGAAAATCCGTGCAGATAGACCACCGCCCAGTCGGTCTGCGCCCCCGGCTCCCCCGCCCAGACGATGCGCTTCTCTGCCCCCGGCACGATTCCGCCCACGGTGGCCTCGCGCGTCGCCAGATAGGCGTCGAGATCGGCCGGCAGCCGCGCGGCGTCGAAATCGGGCTCGAGGTCGAGCGGTTCGCGCGGTCCGACCGCGAAGACGAGCGCGACGGCGATGCCGAGGAGGAGTACAATCCCGCCGAATATCCGCCCGCGCCTAGGCATCGCCCGGGCACCGCTGAAGAACCTCGCCCACCGAAGCCTCGATCAGCCGCAGGCAATCCGGCGTCGAGAACCGGTGATCGGCCCCCCGGACCAGAGTCAGACGGATGTCGGGCCCCTCGGCATGGTGGAGCAGCCGCAGCGCCACTTCGACGGTCACATCCGTGTCGCCGGTGCCCTGCAGCATCCTGACCGGCATCGGCAGCGGCAGGGGCGACCGCAGCACAAGGCGCTGCCGCCCCTCCTCGATCAGCCGGCGGGTGATGATGTAGGGCTCATCGGCGTAGTCCGAGGGCTGCGCCACATGCCCGTTTTCCATCAGCGCCCACCGCTCTTCCGCCGTGAACCCGATCCACATGTCTTCGGTGAAATCCGGCGCGGCCGCCACCGTCACCAGCCCCGCGACCTTCGCCGGATGGTCCCGCGCCAGAAGCAGCGCGATCCAGCCCCCCATCGACGAGCCGACCAGAACCTGCGGCCCGTCGGTGAGCGCCATGACCGCCGCCCGCGCATCCTCCAGCCAGGCGCCGATCGAACCGTCGAGGAAGTCGCCCGAGGACGATCCGTGGCCGGAATAATCGAAGCGCAGGAAGGCCCGCCCCTCGGCTCGTGCCCAGTGCTCCAGCGCCAGCGCCTTCGTCCCCTCCTTGTCCGACCGGAAGCCGCCGAGGAACACGACGCCCGGCCCCTTGCCTTGGGTCCGGTCATGGGCGATCCGCCGTCCCTGCGGCGTCTCGAGATAGTCGCTCATGCCGCTCCCCCCTTTTCGCTGTGGCACAAATACTCCCGGGGGTCCGGGGGTGGAACCCCCGGCTTGCCCGTTGACTTCCCCCGGCCATTCCCCGATATGAAAAACCCGACATACCCGCAACCGGGCGTTCCGTAGGCGCCAAACCGACGAGGAGCATGGCCGATGAGCCAGATTTCCCTGACATTCCCCGATGGCAACAAGCGTGACTACGCCAGGGGCGTGACCCCCGCCGAGGTCGCGCAATCCATCGCCACTTCGCTTGGCAAGGCCGCGATCTCGGCCTCCGTCGACGGCAGGCACTGGGACCTCCAGTGGCCGATCGAGGCGGACGCCGCCATCGCCATCCATACGATGAAGGACGACGCGCAGGCGCTCGAACTCATCCGCCACGACTTCGCCCATGTCATGGCCCGCGCCGTCCAGAAGCTCTGGCCCGAGGTCAAGGT
This sequence comes from Albidovulum sp., assembly GCF_041919395.1. Taxonomy (NCBI): domain Bacteria; kingdom Pseudomonadati; phylum Pseudomonadota; class Alphaproteobacteria; order Rhodobacterales; family Paracoccaceae; genus Albidovulum; species Albidovulum sp. The sequence goes on along the minus strand of NZ_JAYRTX010000047.1, from coordinate 5,310 downwards.
CACAATCGGCCCGGTGGTGGAAAACGGCTGGTACTACGACTTCGACCGCGACGAGCCCTTCACGCCCGAAGACCTCGGGCTGATCGAGAAGGAGATGAAGGCGATCATCAACGAGCGCGATCCGGTCCGCACCGAGGTCTGGGACCGCGCCCGTGCCATCGACCACTATGTCCGGAAGAACGAACCCTTCAAGGTCGAACTGATCGAGGCGATCCCCGGCGACGAGCCGCTGCGCATGTATTGGCACGGCCACTGGCAGGATCTCTGCCGGGGCCCGCACCTCCAGCACACCGGCCAGCTTCCGGCGGATGCCTTCAAGCTGATGTCGGTCGCCGGCGCCTACTGGCGGGGCGATCACCGCAACAAGCAGTTGCAGCGCATCTACGGCGTCGCCTTCAAGAACCGCGATGACCTCAAGGCCTATCTGACGATGCTGGAAGAGGCCGCGAAGCGCGACCACAGGAAGCTCGGCCGCGAGATGGAGCTGTTCCACCTTCAGGAAGAAGCGCCGGGCATGGTCTTCTGGCACCCGAACGGCTGGACGATCTACCGCGCGCTCGAGGATTACATGCGCCGCCGGTTGCGGAAAGCGGGCTACAAGGAAATCAGGACCCCGCAGGTCGTGGACCGCATCCTGTGGGAAAAGTCGGGCCACTGGGAGGCCTACCGCGAGAACATGTTCATCGTCGAGGTGGACGAGGAAGGGGCGAAGGAAAAGCGCGTCAACGCGCTGAAGCCGATGAACTGCCCCTGCCATGTGCAGGTCTACAACCAGGGCCTGAAATCCTACCGCGACCTGCCGCTGCGCCTGGCCGAGTTCGGATCGTGCCACCGCTACGAATCCTCCGGCTCCATGCACGGGCTGATGCGCGTGCGCGGCTTCACCCAGGACGACGCCCATATCTTCTGCACCGAGGACCAGATCGAGGCGGAATGCGCCAACTTCATCGGGCTTCTGTCGTCGATCTACCGCGATCTCGGCTTCGCCAAGTTCGACGTGAAGCTCTCGACCCGGCCCGAGGTGCGGGTAGGCTCGGATGCGGTCTGGGACAAGGCCGAGGCCGCTCTGGAGAACGCGGTCCGCAAGGTCACCAACGATTTCGAGATCGACCCCGGCGAAGGCGCCTTCTACGGGCCGAAGCTCGACTTCAAGCTCACCGATGCGATCGGGCGGGAATGGCAGTGCGGCACCTTCCAGGCCGACTTCAACCTGCCCGTCCGGCTCGGCGCCGAATATGTCGGCGAGGACGGCGCCAAGCATCGTCCGGTGATGCTGCACCGCGCCATCCTCGGGAGTTTCGAACGGTTCATCGGCATCCTGATCGAGAACTATGCCGGCCGGATGCCCTTCTGGCTTGCGCCGCGGCAGATCGTCGTCGCCTCGATCGTCTCGGATGCCGACGACTACGTGGCCGAGGTCGTGGCGAGGCTGACCGCCGCTGGGCTTCGGGCGGAGGCCGACACGCGGAACGAGAAGATCAACTACAAGGTCCGCGAACACTCGGTCGGAAAAGTCCCCGTGATCCTCGCCATCGGCATGAAGGAGGTCGAGGAGCGGAGTGTTTCAATCCGCCGCCTCGGTGAAACGCGGACCGAAACCCGGGCGCTGGCGGATGCAGTCGCAGCATTCGCTGCCGAGGCCGCGCCGCCGGACCTCCGCTAGCCTTTTATCATGGGTTTTCGGCCGTCGCCGCGCCGCAGCGCCCGCGCGAGCTTGCCTGCGTTCAGACGGGCGCTGCGGCATGCAGGGGTTCACGGCCGCGTGGGCCACAGGTTCGTGAGTGGATCGTGACGCACCCTGCCCGCTAGCTTGGCTCCGTCGAACCAACGACGATCGAAACCAAGCAAGGGAACCAGTCATGTCGCATTCCATGAAGACGCTCGCGGTCGCAACCTCGCTCGCCACCGCGCTCGCGGCGCATCTCGCGGTGCCGGCCGCCGCCCAGGAAGCCAAGGATAAGTGCTTCGGCGTGGCGCTCGCCGGCCAGAACGACTGCGCCGCCGGCCCCGGCACGACCTGCGCCGGCACCTCCAAGGTGGACTATCAGGGCAATTCCTGGAAACTCGTGCCCGCCGGCACCTGCACCACGATGGAACTGCCGGACGGCCGGATGGGCTCGCTCGAGGCGCTCGACCGCGACCTGCCGCAGGGCTGATCCGCCACGCGGCCTTCCCGGCCCCACCGGGGAGGCCCCAAGGCCTAAAAGGGGGACGAGATGTTCGACCGGACCGCGATGAACGGACTGCCCCCCTACCCGGGTGTCGGCTACAAGCCGCAGCATTTTTCGAACATCCTCGCCGAGACTTTCCCGGTCGGCTGGTTGGAAATCCATGCAGAAAACTACATGGGAGCCGGCGGCCGGCCGATCGCGCAACTTCGTGCCCTGGCGGAACGCTTCCCGCTCTCGGTGCACGGTGTCGGCCTCTCCATCGGCGGCGAAGGTCCGCTGGACCGCGACCATCTCGGCCGGCTCCGCCATCTCTGCGGCTGGCTGAAGCCGGCGAGCTTTTCGGAACACCTCGCCTGGTCCACGCACGATGCGGCCTTCCTGAACGACCTCCTGCCCCTGCCCTATACCGAGGCGACGCTGGCGCGCGTCGCCGAACATATCGACGAGGTGCAGGAGGCACTCGGCCGCAGGATGCTCCTGGAAAACCCCTCGGTCTATCTCGACTTCGCCGAAACCAGCATCGCCGAGATCGACTTCCTGACCGAGGTTGCGGCGCGCACGGGCTGCGGGCTTCTGCTCGACGTCAACAACGTCTTCGTCTCCTGCACAAACCGCCGGACGGACCCTTGCGACTATATCGAGCGTTTCCCCCATGACCTCGTCGGCGAAATCCACCTCGGCGGCCATGACGAAGACAGGGACGACACGGGCGCCGCCCTTCTCATCGACGCGCATGGCTCGGAAGTGACCGATCCGGTCTGGCAGCTCTACGCGCAGACAATTCGCAAGGCGGGACCCCGACCGACGCTCATCGAATGGGACAACGACGTGCCCGACTGGCCCGTCCTTGCCGCCGAGGCCACCCGCGCCGCCCGCATCCTCGACCGGGTGACGGCATGAGTCAGGCAGAGTTCCGTGCCGCCCTCCTCGACCCCGCCCGGCTGGCGCCCCCGGGCCTGACCGCCCCCGATGGCCGCCCCGCCGGGCGCCGCTTCGACGTCTACCGCAACAACGTCACCGTCTCGCTCACCGAGGCGCTGAGGCAGGCCTTTCCGGCCTTGCGCAAGCTCGTGGGCGAGGACTTCTTCGCCGCCATGGCGCGCGAGCATCTGCGCGCCCATCCGCCCGCCTCGCCGGTCCTGATGTTCTACGGCGGAGCGATGCCGGCCTTCCTCGAAACCTTTCCTCCCGTCGCCCATCTGCCCTACCTCGCGGATGTCGCCCGACTGGAACTGGCGCTGCGCGAAAGCTACCACGCCGCCGACGCCGACGCGGTGGCGCCCGGGACACTCCAGTCGCTTGCGCCGGAGCGGTTCCTCGCCGCCCGGCTTACCCTCGCGCCGACCCTCCGCCTCCTCAGGTCGCGCTGGCCGGTCCATGCGATCTGGTCCGCCAACATGCGCGGCACCGCCGTGCCGACGTCGGTCGAGGCGCAGGACGTGCTGATCCTTCGCCCGGAGTTCGACCCCGAGCCCGTGGTCCTTCCCGCGGGCGCCGCGCCATTCGTCGCGGCCCTTCGCGCCGGCAGGACCGTCGCCGAGGCGCTCGACGCCGCCCCCGCCTTCGACCTCACCGCTACACTCGGCCTCCTGATCGGCGGCAACGCAATCACGGGCCTCTCGACCGGAGACTGACGATCATGCTCGCGCTCTACGACCGCCTTGCCGGCGGGTTGTCCCGATTGGCGCCCGCGCTCGTGCCCAGCCTCGCCCGGGCGACCTTCGCCGCGGTGCTCCTCGTATATTTCTGGTCCTCGGCGGCGACGAAGCTCGGCCCCGGCCCCCTCGGCTTCCTGATGCCCTCCGACGGCGCCTACGTGCAGATCTTCCCAAGGGCGATGGAGGCCGCCGGCTACGATTCCTCGCAGCTCGGCCTCTTTCACTGGGCCGTTGCGACGGCCGGCACGATGGCCGAACTGTTTCTGCCGCTCCTTATCGTTGTCGGGCTCTTCACGCGCCTCGCCGCGCTCGGCATGATCGGCTTCGTCTTCGTCCAGAGCCTCACCGATGTTCTCGGCCACGGCGTCGCCGGCGACGACCTCGGTCGCTGGTTCGACGCGGCGTCCGGTGCGCTCGTTCTCGACCAGCGCACGCTATGGGCCTTCCTCCTCCTGGCGCTCGCCCTCCACGGCGCGGGGCCGGTTTCGCTCGACCGGGTCCTTACCCGGAAGCGCCATGCACCGTTTCCGCAAAATCCTTGATTTTTGCCTGAAATCCCGCATCATTTCGCCGGCGTGAACGCAGACTTTCCTACCGCTCCCTTCCTCGGGGCAGCCGGAAGAACCGAAAGACCTGGCTGCACGGCCCCAGGCAATGTCGCCTCGGGGAGACCTAATAGGGAGTAGACGGATGGCCACGGGCACCGTGAAATGGTTCAACACGACGAAGGGCTATGGTTTCATCGCGCCCGATGATGGCGGCAAGGATGTGTTCGTGCACATCTCCGCAGTCGAACGGGCGGGGCTGAAGACGCTCTCGGACAACCAGAAGGTTGCCTACGAGATGCAGTCCGGCCGGGACGGCCGTGCATCGGCGTCCGACCTCAAGCTCCTCTGAGCATCGCGGATCTCGATCATTCCGCCCCGCCCGGCCGACCGGGCGGGGCTTTTCATTTCAGCAACGCCGCCTGCGTGGCCGACCCCCAGCCGATATGCAGCGCACCACCATCCGCGCGGATCACGGGCCGTTTCATCTGCGTCGGATGGGCGGCAAGCAGGACGGTGGCCGCCCCCGACCGCGCTTCTGCGTCGAGACCCCGCCAGGTCGCCGAGGAGCGGTTGAGGATCGCGTCCCCGAAAGCGGCAACGAATTCGTCCCGCTCGCCGGGGGCAAGCGGCTCGGCGCGAATGTCTCGGAAGCTGACCTCATGCCCCGCCGCCGTCAGCGCCGCGCGGGCCTTGCGGCAGGTGTCGCAGTTCGTGATTCCATAGACGATCATGCCGGTCTTCCCCAGGATGCGGTCCCCTTGGTAGCGCTCCCCGCCGGGGCTCAGCAACCTCGGCGGAATCCCGCTGCGGCGGGTGCCTTATTTCGGCCACATAGGCGGGAATCCGTCCATCGTCGGCAAGAATCCGAGATGAACCCGCGACGGACGTTCGGGCTTCCTTGACCCCGCCGGTGTTGCGATTTAGCACCATGTC
>NZ_JAYRTX010000046.1:0-25802 GCF_041919395.1 Albidovulum sp. | reverse complement strand
CACGGAGCCTGCAACCACGGAGCCTGCAACCACGGAGCCTGCAACCACGGCGCCCGAAAGCACCGCGCCAGATGCGCCTGCGGCCGAGGCCCCGGCCGAAGAACCCCCGGCGCAGCCCGCCTCGGAAGCCAGCGATGCGGACGCCGGCGCGACGGGTGACGTCGGCACCGATGCCACAACGGAGCCGCAGCCCGAGCTTCCGGTCCAGCCCGACGCGGCGACCGGGGAGGCACCTGTCGCGGCCGCCGCCGAAGCCGGGGCCGACGCGCAGCCGCCTGCCGATGCACAGGTGACCGAAGAGCTGGTGACCGAAGAGACCGCACGCTCCTCGGACGAGGATTTCGCCAATCCGGTGAACCAGCCCGCCGCCACGCAGCCTGCTGCGGCCGCCCCGGCGGCGGGCTCGGACGACGACGGGCTCTCCGGCGGCGAGAAGGCCGTCCTCCTCGGTCTTGGTGCGCTCGCGGTCGGCGCGATCCTGTCGAACAACCGGCGGGTGCAGCTGAATTCGGGCGACCGGGTGGTGCTCGAACGCCCCGACGGGTCCTACCAGATCATCAAGGACGACAACGCGCTCTTGCGCCGGCCCGGCTCCACCGTCCGCACCGAGCGGTTCGCCGATGGCTCGACGCGGACCATCGTCACGCGCGCCGACGGATCGCAGATCGTGACGATCCGCGATGCCGAGTACCGCGTTCTGCGCCGCGCCCATGTCGCGCCGGACGGGACGCAGACGCTGCTCGTCGATGACACGGTCGCGTATCTGCCCGTCGACGTGACGCGCCTGCCGCCGCCCGCCCCCGCGATCGAGATCGACCCCTACGCCGACGAGGCGGCGTTGCGCGCTGCGCTGTCCCGCCGGGCGGACTTCGACCGGGCCTTCTCGCTCGCCCAGGTCCGCGACATCGAGGAGGTCCGCGCGCTGGTGCCCGTCATCGACCTGACGGCGATCACCTTCGAGACCGGGTCGGCCGCGATCCGGCCCGATCAGGCGGAGGCGCTCGCGCGGCTCGGGAACCTGATGCGGAGCTACATCGACGCAAACCCGCGCGAGATGTTCCTCATCGAGGGTCACACGGATGCCGTCGGATCGGCTGCGTCGAACCTCGCCCTGTCGGACCGGCGGGCGGAATCGGTAGCGCTTGCCATGACCGAGTATTTCGACGTGCCGCCCGAGAATCTGGTGGTGCAGGGCTATGGCGAGGAATTCCTGAAGGTGCCGACCCAGGGACCCGAGCGCCAGAACCGTCGCGCCAGCGTCCGGCGGATCACCGATCTCCTGCGGCAGGCGGCCAACTGATCACCGCGCGGCGGCCGCGCCGTTCCCCTCGCGGCCCGACCATGGGGCGCCCTTGCGGGCGTCCCATCCATGTCCGAAGGCCCCCGGAGGTCTCCGACCTTCCGACCATTTCGCACTGGCGGCGCCCCCGGCACGGCTCCATAGTAGCGCCGGAGGATCGCCATGGACCGCGCCGCGCACGACCGCATTCCTGAAATCGCACTCGACTGGCACCGCGCGGGCAAGGGCGCGGCGCTTGCCACCGTGATCGAGACCTGGGGCTCCGCCCCGCGTCCGGTCGGAAGCCAGCTTGTCGTCTCGCGCGAGGGCGAGATGATGGGCTCCGTCTCCGGCGGCTGCGTCGAGGGTGCCGTGGTGGAGGAGGCGATTGCGGCGCTCTCCGACGGGCGCCCGCGCGTCCTGACCTTCGGGGTCAGCGATGACGAGGCCTTTGCCGTCGGGCTCGCCTGCGGCGGCACGATCCGCGTGCTGGTGGAGCCGGTGGGCGCCACCCTGCCGGAGGCGATTCTGGCCGAGCTCGTCGCCGCCCGCGCCGAGCGCCGACCGGTAGCCCATGTCGTCAACCTGACCGACTGGTCGCGCCGCCTCGCCGCGCCGGACGCTGTGTTCGCCCCTCGTTTCCGCGCTGACAAGTCCGGCATCGAGGGCGACGTCTTCATCGCCATCCATAACCCGCCCCTCAGGATGATCCTGGTCGGCGCCGTGCACATCGCCCAGCCCCTCGTCGCCATGGCGCGGACCTGCGGCTACGATCCGGTGATCGTGGACCCGCGGGAGGCCTTCGGCTCCGCCAGCCGGTTTCCCGGCGAGGACATAAGCCACGACTGGCCGGACGAGGCGCTGGCCGCGATCGGGCTCGATGCGCGAACAGCCGTCGTCACACTGACCCACGATCCCAAGCTCGACGATCCGGCGATCCGCGCGACGCTCGGCTCGGGCGCCTTCTACCTCGGCTGCCTCGGCTCGACCCGGACGCATGCGAAGCGGGTGGCGCGGCTGACCGAGACCGGGTTCACCGAGGCCGACATCGCCCGAATTCACGCCCCCGTGGGCCTGGACATCGGTGCGCAGTCGCCGGCCGAGATCGCGGTGGCGATCCTGGCCGAGATCACCCGCGTACTGAGGCGCGGGGAATGAGGTTCGGCCCGGTCTCGCCGGCCGAGGCGGAGGGCGCGGTGCTCGCGCACTCGCTGATGCTCGGAGGGCGCAAGCTGCCCAAGGGCCGCATCCTCGGCACGGACGAGGTGGCCGCGCTCCGCGCCGCCGGGGTGGCCGCGGTCACGGTCGCGCGACTCGACCCGGGCGACGTGGGCGAGGATGCGGCGGCCGTCCGGCTGGCGCGCGCTTTCGTGCCCGATCCTGCCGGCGCGCACCTCACCCTCTCCCCGCCCCATGCGGGGCGGGTGAACCTTCACGCAACCGGCCTGGGCATCCTCGGGATCGACACGGATGCGGTCCACGCCCTGAACCGGGTCGATCCGGCGCTGACGCTCGCGACGCTCCCGCCCTTTGCGCGGGTCACGCCGGGGATGATGGTCGCAACCGTCAAGGTGATCGCCTACGCGGTGGCGGGCGGCGCGCTGGAAGAGGCCTGTCGTGTCGCCGGGGACGCGGTGCGGGTGCATCCCGTCCTTCTGGCCTCGGCCGGGCTCATCCTGACGACGACGGGCGCGCCGAACGACGCCAAGCTCGCGCGGAAGGGCGAGGAGGCCGTGGCGGCGCGGCTTGCCGCGCTTGGCATGACGCTGGCCGAGGTCGTGGAGGTGCCGCACGAGGTGGAGGCGATCGCGGCAGCGCTCGGGCGGCTGACGGGCGACATGGCCCTGATCCTGACCTCGGCGGCGACATCGGACCTGCACGACACCGCGCCCGAGGGCCTGAGGGCGGCGGGCGGGACGGTGGCGCGCTTCGGTATGCCGGTCGATCCCGGCAACCTCCTCTTCCACGGCAGGCTCGGCGCCCGGCCGGTGATCGGGCTGCCGGGCTGTGCCCGATCCATCGCGCTCAACGGCGCGGACTGGGTGCTCGAGCGGCTCGCCTGCGGTCTCGACGTGTCTTCGGACGACATCTCGGCGATGGGCGTGGGCGGGCTCCTGAAGGAAATCCCGATCCGGCCCGAGCCGCGTGAAAGGGCGCGTGGCGCCGGGAAGTGACTTTACAGGCGCACGAAACAAGCGCGGAAAACACAGAAGCCGGGAGATGACAACCACGACCATCGTCACATAGCCTGATGCCGGGCGAATCCTTAGGCTCTGGCCCGCAGGCGAGGGGGACTATCATGCAACTCACCGACCATCGCGACATCGCGGCAAGCCCGGAGACAGTCTGGGCATCCATACTCGACCCCGAGGTCCTGAAGGCCTGCATCCCCGGCTGCGAGAGCCTGACCGGCTCGCCCGAGGCGGGCTACGAGGCCATCGTGGTGCAGAAGGTCGGCCCGGTGAAGGCGAAGTTCACCGGCGTGGTCACGCTCTCCGACATGGTGGCGGGGCAGTCGCTGACCATCACCGGCGAAGGCAAGGGCGGGCCCGCGGGTTTCGCCAAGGGCGGCGCTAAGGTGGCGCTCGCGCCCGAGGCGGAGGGGACGCGGCTCAGCTACGACGTCGAGGCGCATGTCGGCGGCAAGCTTGCCCAGCTCGGCAGCCGGATCATCGACGGCTTTGCCAAGAAGCTCGCCGACGAGTTCTTCGAACGCTTCAAGACCACCGTCGAAGGGCCTGCGGCGCCCGACGAGGTGCCCGGAGAGGCGTCCGGGGAGGAACCAGGGGACGCGCCTTCCCCGGAGGGCGGCGAGGCGGCACAGAAGAAGGGTTGGATCAAGCGCGTCTTCGGCGGCTGATCCGGTTGGATTCCACAGGGAGGTTGAGATGACAAAAGTCACAATGACCGTGAACGGCACGGCCGTTTCCGGCGAGGTGGAGGGGCGCACGCTGCTCGTGCAGTTCCTTCGGGAAGGGCTCGGCCTGACGGGGACGCATGTCGGCTGCGACACCTCGCAGTGCGGCGCCTGTGTCGTCCATGTCGACGGCAAGGCGGTGAAGAGCTGCACCGCCTTCGCGCTCGACCTCGAAGGCGCCAGCGTGCGCACGATCGAGGGCATGGCCAACGCCGACGGCACGCTCGGCACGCTCCAGCAGGCGTTCCAGGACCATCACGGGCTTCAGTGCGGCTTCTGCACGCCGGGCATGGTGATGACCTCGGCCGCGCTTCTGGCCGAGAACCCGAAGCCGACGGAAGCGGAGGTGCGCGACTACCTCGAAGGCAACATCTGCCGGTGCACCGGCTATCACAACATCGTCAAGGCGGTCCTCGCCGCGTCCGGGCAGGACGTGTCGGCCGTCGCCGCCGAATGAGGGAGGGGAGAGATGCCTAAGGATCATGGGATCGGCGCCAGCATGAAGCGGCGCGAAGACATCCGCTTCCTCACCGGGCGCGGCCAGTATACCGACGATGTCAGCCTGCACGGCCAGACCCATGCGGTGATGGTGCGCTCCACCGTCGCCCACGGGCGGATCAGGTCCATCGACACTTCGGCCGCCGCGGCGATGCCGGGCGTGCTCGCCGTCTTTACCGGCGAGGACTTCAAGGACATGGGCGGCAACCCCGCCGGCTGGCTTATCAACAGCCGCGACGGCACGCCGATGCGCGAGCCGAAGCGCCCCGTACTGGCCCATGGCAAGGTCCGCCATGTCGGGGATGCCTATGCCGCCGTCGTGGCGGAGACCTACCAGCAGGCCCGGGACGCCGCCGAGCAGCTTGCCGCCGATGCCGAGATCGAGGAACTGCCGGCGATCGTCGACATGGTCGCGGCTGTCGCCGACAGCTCCAACCGCGTCCATGACGAAATCCCCGACAACCTTTGCTTCGACTGGGGCTGGATCGAGGACAACCGTGCCAAGGTGGACGCGGTCTTCAAGTCCGCGCCGCATGTCACCACGCTGGAACTCGTCAACAACCGGCTCATCCCGAACGCGATGGAGCCGCGCGCCTCGATCGGCGAGTATTTCCCCGGCACCGGCGACTACAAGCTGACGACGACGAGCCAGAACCCGCACCTGCACCGGCTCTTGATCGCCGCCTTCGTCATGGGCATCCCGGAGAACAAGCTGACCGTCGTCGCGCCCGACGTGGGCGGCGGCTTCGGGTCGAAGATCTATCACTACGGCGAGGAGGCCGTGGTGCTTGCCGCCGCGAAGAAGCTTGGCCGCCCGGTGCGCTGGACCGCCGAACGGTCGGAAAGCTTCCTCTCCGACGCCCACGGCCGCGACCATGTGACGAAGATCGAGATGGCCGCGACGAAGGAAGGCGAGATCCTCGCCATCCGGACCGAAACTCTCGCCAACGTGGGCGCGTATCTCTCGAACTTCTCGACGGCTACGCCCACCTTCCTGCATGGCACGCTGATGGCCGGTCCCTACAAGGTGCCGAACGTCTACGTGAACGTGAAGACGGTCTTCACCAATACCGTGCCCGTGGACGCCTACCGCGGCGCCGGGAGGCCCGAGGCGACCTACAGCCTTGAGCGGACCATCGACAAGATGTGCCGCGAGCTCCACCTCGACCCGTTCGAGGTCAGGCGGAAGAACCTCATCACCCCGGAGATGTTCCCCTACACCACGCCCGTCGGGCTCGCCTACGATACCGGCAACTACGGCGCCACGCTCGACAAGGCGATGGAGATCGGCGACGTGGCCGGCTTCGAGAAGCGGCGCGCCGCTTCGGCGGCGAAGGGCAAGCTCAGGGGCATGGGGCTATCGACCTGGATCGAGGCCTGCGGCATCGCGCCCTCGCATCTCGTCGGTGTCCTCGGCAGCCGTGTCGGGCTTTATGACGCGGCGACGGTGCGGGTGAACGCGACCGGCAACATCAGCGTGATGACCGGCGCCCACAGCCACGGCCAGAGCCACGAGACGGTCTTCGCCCAGATCGTCGCCGAAAAGCTCGGCGTGCCGGAATCCTCGGTCGAGATCGTCCATGGCGACACCTCCAAGATCCCCTTCGGCATGGGCTCTTACGGCTCGCGCTCGCTCGCGGTCTGCGGTGTCGCGGTGACCAAGGCGATCGACAAGATCGTCGCCAAGGGCAAGAAGATCGCGGCCCACATGCTGGAGGCGGCGGAAGAGGATATCTCCTTCGCCGACGGCAAGTTCTCCGTCGCCGGCACGGACAAGGCCAAGACCTTTGGCGAAATCGCCTTCTCCGCCTACGTGCCGCACAACTACCCGCTGGAGACGCTCGAACCGGGGCTGGAGGAGACGGCCTTCTACGATCCGGCCAACTTCACATATCCCGCGGGCGCCTATATCTGCGAGGTCGAGGTCGACCCCGAGACCGGCAAGGTGGACATCTGCTCCTTCGCCTGCGCCGACGACTTCGGCAACATCATGAACCCGATGGTCGTCGACGGCCAGGTTCATGGCGGCGTAGGCCAGGGAATCGGCCAGGCGCTTCTGGAGAACACCGCCTACGACGAGAACGGCCAGCTTCTGACCGGATCCTACATGGACTATGCGATGCCGCGGGCCTCGGATGTGCCGTTCTACACGGTGGACTACTCCTGCCAGACGCCCTGCACCCACAACCCCCTGGGGGTGAAGGGCTGCGGCGAGGCCGGGGCCATCGGCTCGCCCCCGGCGGTCGTCAACGCCGTGATCGACGCGCTCCACCGCGGCGGTCACACCCATGTGACGCACATCGACATGCCGGTCTCGCCGTCGCGGGTCTGGTCGGCGATCAACGGCTGAGGGAGGATCTTCCATGCATAACTTCGAGTTCGTGAAACCCTCCACAATCGCCGAGGCCGTGAAGGCGCTGGCGCGCGAGGACGCGCAGGCGCTGGCAGGCGGGCACACGCTGATGCCGACGATGAAGCAGCGGCTCGCCGCGCCCGCCGTTCTGGTCAGTCTGACGGGCATCCCGGAGATGCGGGGCGTCTGCCGCAACGGCGACGCGCTCGAGATCGGGGCGGCGACGACGCATGCCGAAGTGGCCAGGGAGGCGGCGGCGGTCTATCCGGCTCTCGCCAGCCTTGCCGGCGGCATCGGCGACCCGGCGGTCCGCAACCGCGGCACCGTCGGCGGCAGCCTCGCCAACAACGACCCCGCCGCCTGTTACCCCGCGGCGGCGCTCGGCTCTGGCGCGACGATCGTCACCAACACGCGGGAGATCGCGGCGGACGATTTCTTCCAGGGCCTCTTCTCGACGGCGCTCGATGCGGGAGAGATCATCATCTCCGTCCGCTTCCCGATCCCCGAACGTGGCGGCTACGCCAAGTTCGAGCAGCCGGCCTCGCGCTTCGCGCTGACCGGCGCCTTCGTGGCGAAGTTCGGTTCGGGCGTCCGCGTCGCGATCACCGGCGCGGGGGAGGACGGCGTGTTCCGCTGGTCCGAGGCCGAGAAGGCGCTGTCCGCGACCTATGCGGCCGGGGCGCTGGCCAGCCTTACGGTCTCGCCGGACGGGCTGATGGGCGATCTGCACGGAACGCCGGCCTATCGCGCCAACCTCGTGAAGGTGATGACAGCGCGCGCCGTCCGCGCTTCCTGATCCCCGGCACAGCCGACCGGACGCCCCCGCATCGCGGGGGCGTCTGCTTTTTCAGGGGGCGGGAGAGGGCGCAGGAAAACCCCGGCCGTCCAGCTTTCTGTTGCGCAGCGGGCGTATTGGTTATAATATTTTACCAATTTGGAGGATTTCGCATGGACATGCCCCTGCCCGATGCCACGATCCTGTCCCGGCGCGCGGAAATCGTGGCGCGGTTGCGAAATGTCCTGCCGGCGGACGCGGTGATCGACGATCCGGTGGAGACGCGGGCCTACGAATGCGATGGCCTCGCGGCCTACCGCTGCCCGCCCCTCGCTGTCGTCCTGCCACGCTCGACCGCCGAGGTCGCGGCGGCGCTGCAGGTCTGCCACGCGCTCGGTGTGCCGGTCGTGCCGCGCGGGTCGGGCACCTCGCTCTCGGGCGGCGCGCTGCCTACGGCCGACAGCGTGATCCTCGGGCTGGCGCGGATGAACCGGGTGCTGGAGGTCTCCTACGACGACCGCTTCATCCGGGTCGAGGCGGGGCGTACCAACCTTTCCGTCACCGGCGCGGTCGAGGCCGAGGGGTTCTTCTACGCGCCGGACCCCTCCTCGCAACTCGCCTGTGCAATCGCCGGCAACGTGGCGATGAACTCGGGCGGCGCGCATTGCCTGAAATATGGGGTGACGACGAACAACCTTCTCGGCGTCACGCTTGTCCAGATGGACGGGAGCGTCGTGGAACTTGGCGGCGCGCAGATGGATGCGGGCGGGCTCGACCTTCTCGGCGTCGTCTGCGGCTCCGAAGGGCAATTGGGCGTCGTGACGGAGGCGACGCTCCGCATCCTGCCGAAGCCCGAGGGCGCGCGGCCGGTGCTGATCGCTTTCGACGCGAACGAGGTGGCCGGCGCCTGCGTCGCCGACATCATCAAGGCCGGCGTCCTGCCGGTGGCGATCGAGTTCATGGACCGGCCCTGCATCCGCGCCTGCGAGGATTTCGCCCACGCCGGATACCCGGATTGCGAGGCGCTGCTGATCGTCGAGGTCGAGGGGGCGGACCCCGAGATCGACGAGCAACTTGGCCTCATCCGCCAGATCGCCGCGCGGCACCATCCCATCGAGTTCCGCGAAAGCGCGTCCGAGGAGGAGGCGAAGAAGATCTGGCTCGGCCGCAAGTCGGCCTTCGGCGCCATGGGGCAGATCAACGACTACATGTGCCTCGACGGGACGATCCCGGTCTCGGCGCTGCCTGAGGTGCTGCGGCGCATCGGCGAGATGAGCCGCGCTGTCGGGCTCGACGTGGCGAACGTGTTCCACGCCGGCGACGGCAACATGCATCCCCTGATCCTCTTCGACGCCAACAAGCCGGGCGATCTGGAGAAATGCGAGACGCTCGGGGCCGAGATCCTCAAGCTCTGCGTCGAGGTCGGCGGCTGCCTGACGGGCGAGCATGGCGTGGGGATCGAGAAGCGCGACCTGATGGGCGTGCAGTATTCCGGTGCGGACATGGAAGCGCAGATGCGGGTGAAGGACGTCTTCGATCCGGCCTGGCTGCTCAACCCCGCAAAGGTGTTTCCGCTCGCGGCAAGTGCGGCGCGGCGCGGCGGATGAGAGGACGGAAGCGGGGGTTTTGCACCCCCGCACCCCCGCAGGGTATTTCGGCCAAGGTGAAGGCAAGGACGTGAGCATTTCGTCGGAAGAGGAACTGGCCGCGGTGATCCGGGGCACGACGGTGCCCTTCAGGATCAAGGGCGGCGGGACGCGGGACGTCGGGCGGCCGGGAGCGGGCGAGGCGCTCGACGTCTCGGGCATCGCCGGGATCCGGCTCTATGAGCCGGGCGCGCTGACGCTGGTTGCGGCGGCGGGCACGCCCCTCGCCGAGGTCGAGGCGGTGCTGGCGGCCGAGGGCCAGCGGCTCGCCTTCGAGCCCGCCGACTGGCGCGGGCTTCTCGGCACCGCCGGCGAGCCGACGCTGGGGGGGATGGTCGCGGCCAATGTTTCCGGACCCCGCCGGGTTCAGGCGGGCGCCTGCCGCGACGCGCTTCTGGGCGTGCGGTTCGTGGACGGGACCGGCACGGTGGTGAAGAACGGCGGGCGGGTAATGAAGAACGTCACCGGCTATGACCTCGTGAAACTGATGGCCGGATCCTGGGGCACGCTCGGGGTGCTGACCGAGGTGAGCCTGAAGGTGCTGCCAGCGCCCGAGGCCGCGGCGGTGCTGGTGCTGGACGGGCTCGACGAAGCCCGGGCGGTCCGGGCGATGACGGCCGCGCTCGGCTCGCCCTTCGACGTGACCGGGGCGGCGCACGGGGACATGGGCACGGTGGTGCGGATCGAAGGTTTCGCGCAGTCCGTCGCCTACCGGGCCGAACGCCTTGCGTCCCTTCTGGCAACCGTCGGCCCCGTGCGGGTGGAACGCGACGCGCGGTCCGCCGCCGCGCTCTGGTGCGCGGTGCGCGACGTCGCGCCGTTCCACGAGGTTCCGGGCGATGTCTGGCGGCTTTCCGTCCGGCCTTCGGAGGCGACGGCACTGGTGGCCCGGGCGTGGCAGGTGGCGGGCGCGCGGGGTGCGCTTTACGACTGGGGCGGCGGGCTCGTCTGGCTCCTCTTGCCGGAGGGCGAGGACCTGCGCGCGCGGCTCGGCCCCTTCAACGGCCATGCGACACTGTTCCGGGCGGACGCGGCGACGCGGACGCGCATCGCGGCCTTCCCGCCGGAGCCGGCGCCGGTGGCCGCGCTGGCAGCCGGCATCCGGGCGAAGTTCGACCCGAGGGGCATTCTCAATCCGGGGCTGATGGGCTGATGCAGACGACCTTTACCGAAGAGCAACTGCGCGACCCCGGCATCCAGCGCGCCAACGAGATCCTCAGGTCTTGCGTCCATTGCGGTTTCTGCACCGCGACCTGCCCGACGTATCAGGTTCTTGGCGACGAACTCGACAGCCCGCGCGGCCGCATCTACCTGATCAAGGAGATGCTGGAGAGCGGCCGGGCGGCCGACGAAAGGACCGTGCGGCACATCGACCGCTGCCTCTCCTGCCTTGCCTGCATGACGACCTGCCCCTCGGGCGTGCACTACATGCACCTCGTCGACCATGCCCGTGCGCATATCGAGAAGACCTACCGCCGGCCCGTCCGCGACAGGGCGCTCAGGTGGATATTGGCAAGGGTGATCCCCAACCCGACGCTCTTCCGGCTCTCGCTCCTCGGCGCGAAGATGGCGCGGCCGCTGGCGCGCTTCCTGCCCGATGCGCGGCTCCGCGCGATGGTTGCGATGGCGCCGAAGCAGGTGCCGCCCGTCAGCCGCAACGACGACCCGCAGGTCTTTGCGGCGACCGGTACCCGACGGATGCGCGTCGCGCTGATGACGGGCTGCGCGCAGAAGGCGCTCAACACCGACATCAACGACGCGTCCATCCGGCTCTTGCGCCGTCTCGGCTGCGAGGTGGTGGTGGCGCAGGGCGCGGGCTGCTGCGGCGCGCTCACCCATCACATGGGGCGCGAGGCCGAGGCGCATCGCTCGGCCGCGGCCAATATCGGCGCCTGGATCGCCGAGAAGCGGTCAGGGGGGCTCGATGCCATCGTCATCAACACCTCCGGCTGTGGTACGACGGTGAAGGACTATGGCCACATGTTCCGCACCACCGCGATGGCCGCCGAGGCGGCTGAGGTCGCGGCGCTCGCCTGCGACGTGACGGAACTTCTCGTGCGGCTCGAACCGGCGGCGCAGGCGCCGGAGCGCCTGCGCGTGGCCTACCACGCGGCCTGCTCGCTGCAGCACGGGCAGAAGGTGACCGGGGCGCCAAAGACGCTCCTGAAGAGCGCCGGCTTCGAGGTGGTGGAGCCCGCCGACAGCCATCTCTGCTGTGGCTCGGCGGGAACCTACAACCTCCTTCAGCCGGAGATTTCGGCCGAACTCAAGCGGCGCAAGGTCGCGACGCTGGAAGCTCGGGCCCCCGACGTCATCGCAGCCGGCAACATCGGCTGCATGATGCAGATCGGCTCGGGCACCGGGATACCGGTGGTCCATACGGTCGAACTGCTCGACTGGGCGACGGGCGGCCCGAAGCCCCGGGCACTCGGCCCCGCCTGAGGTGCGGGGGCCCGAGGTTCGCGGCCTGGGCTTCGCGGCCGGACTGTTGCCGCGCCCGCCGCGCGGTCATATTCTTGCCTCAAGCGGCGGATAGGAACCGTCCGGACAGGCGGAGGCAGGGATGCGAACGGTTCTGGCGGCATTCGCCGCGCTGACAATCGGCGTGGCCGCCGAGGCCCAGGAAGGTGCGCATGACGCGGCCCTGACGGCACTGACGACGGCAGACGCCACCCGCGGCTGGGAGGCGGTGGGAAGGATCGACATCGGCTCATCGGCCTTCTGCACCGGCACGCTCATCGCCCCCGCGCTCGTCCTGACGGCGGCGCATTGCCTTTACGAACAGGCGACGGGGCGTCCCTTAGACCCGGCCGAGTTCCAGTTTCTTGCTGGCTGGCGCAACGGCCGCGCCGTGGCCTACCGTGGTGTCAGGCGCGCCGTGCCGCATCCCGAATATGTCTACGAAGGGCGCGACCGGATCGATCGCGTCGCCTATGACCTTGCGATCCTGGAGCTTGACCAGCCGATCCGGCTGCCCTCGGTCCTCCCCTTCGGTACCGGCCACGACCCGGTGCAGGGTGATACCGTGGGTGTCGTCTCCTACGCCTTCGACCGGGCGGAGGCGCCGGCGCTGCAGCCTGCCTGCGAGGTGCTCGGACGCCAGCCGGGAATCCTGGTCCTGACCTGTTCGGTCGATTTCGGCTCCTCCGGCGCGCCGATCTTCGCCATGGAGGGGGGCGAGCCCCGCATCGTCTCGGTCGTCTCCGCGAAGGCGGAGATGGACGGAAAGGCGGTCGCGCTCGGCACCCAGATGGAAGGGCCGATCGGCGAACTGCGCGCGGCTTTCGCCCAGAGCGACACGCCCTTCGTGCGGGTCACGACCGGGGCAAGCGGCGGCGCCTTCGTGTCGTCGTCGAAAAGCTCGGCCAAGTTCGTGCGTCCCTGAGGCTGGAATGAACAGGCTTCTGACTGCCGTCCTTGCCGGCCTGTTGGCCCTGCCGGCCGCCGCCGAGGCACCGATGAAGCGACTTACGCTCCGGCAGGATCTTCTCGGATGGGAAGCGATCGGTCGGGTCGAGATCGACCGGCGCGGCTATTGCACCGGCGTGCTCATCGCGCCCGATCTGGTGCTGACGGCCGCACACTGCCTCTATGGCGGCGGCGAGGACTATGCCGCGCCGGACGGATTGCGGTTCCGCGCGGGCCTGCGCGACGGCGTGGCGCTGGCGGACTCCGGGGCCGCGCGCGCGGTTGTTCATCCGGCCTATTCACCGGGCGGCGACGCCGCCACCCATATCCGCTACGATGTTGGCCTGATCCAGCTGGCGCAGCCGGTCTCGCTCAGCACCGCCGCGCCATTTCAGGCGGTGCGCCTTGCCGACGAGGCGCAGGACCTGACGGTCGTGTCCTATGGCCAGGGGCGGGACGAGGCGCTGTCATGGGACGAGGACTGCACGATGCTCGGCCGCCAGCAGGGCCTCATCGCCTTTGATTGCGATGTCACCTTTGGCTCGTCCGGGGCGCCCGTCTTCCGTCGTACCGGGGGGCGGGCCGAGCTTGTCTCGCTCGTGTCGAGCGGCGTCATGGATGAGGGCCGGCGGCTCGCGTTCGGCATGGAGCTTCCGGCCGCCATCGCCGAGCTGAAGGCGGCATTGCGGCGCGGCAACGGGGTGGCTGCCACGGTGGCCGCCGGATCGGGTCAGGCCGCCGCGCGCGTTCTGCCGCCGACGACGGGCCTTGCCCGGACGGGGCCCAATGGGGCCAAGTTTCTCAAGCCGTGAGGCAGGGGTTGACACGTCGTCCGTCCGCACACATCTGAACCCTGCCGGGGTGCCGAATGAGGGCTCCGGAATTGGACTTGCCCGCATCTCGCGCAGGGATGGGGTTTCATCGCTCAAAGGAGGATGACACATGCGCACGTTTGACATGTCGCCGCTTTACCGCGCGACCGTCGGCTTCGATCGTATCGCCGACATGATGGACAGGGTGCTTGCGGCCGACGTGGCCCAGCCCACCTATCCGCCCTACAACATCGAAAAGACCGACGAGAACGCCTATCGCATCTCGATCGCCGTTGCCGGATTCTCGGGCAACGAGCTCAGCGTCGAGGTGAAGGAAGGCTCGCTCGTTGTCTCTGCCCGCAAGGCCGAGGAGGAGTCCGCGAAGACCTACCTGCACCGCGGCATCGCCACCCGCGCGTTCGAGCGCCGGTTCGCGCTCGCCGACCATGTGAAGGTCACCGGTGCGACCCATGCGGACGGGATGCTGCACATCGACCTCGTCCGCGAGGTGCCCGAGGCGCTGAAGCCCCGCCGGATCGAGATCGCCC
Organism: Albidovulum sp.; assembly: GCF_041919395.1. NCBI lineage: Bacteria > Pseudomonadati > Pseudomonadota > Alphaproteobacteria > Rhodobacterales > Paracoccaceae > Albidovulum > Albidovulum sp. The sequence continues at coordinate 11,566 of NZ_JAYRTX010000046.1, read as the reverse complement.
GGGGCGACACGGTCGAGGCCAGGGCGGTGGAGACGGTCGGGGCCTGAGCCCGAAGCGACGACAGAAGGGAGGGCGCGCCATCGGGCGCGCCCTTGTTCTTTTTCCGGGGCGTGAAGGTCCGCACGGCCGGCTCAAGTGACGTTCGTCAGCGCCGGTTTCTCGAGCTGCCAAGGCACGGGTCTCGGTCGCACGGCTCCGCCCCGCAAGGCGGTGTGCCGAACGGGGCGCCCAAGGTACGGGAGAGGGGCGAAGGCGGGTTTCCGCCCGCACGCCCTGTCGGGACGGAAAACCGACGCCTGTCCGAAGGCGGCGTGACGCCAATCCGACCCAAGGTTATGGCATAACCGGGCTGCGTGCCCTAAATCGAAGCCATGATGCTGAAACGTCTGATCCTCGCCCCCGCCCTTGCCGCGCTGATGGCGCTCCCGGCCCAGGCCGAGAAGCTGTCCCTTGACGCGATTTCCAGCTATATCAACGGTTTGAAGACCGCCGAGGCCGAGTTCCGCCAGATCAATGCCGACGGCAGCACCTCCAGCGGCCGGGTGCTGATCGAGCGCCCCGGGCGGATGCGGTTCGAATACGCCCCGCCCGACCTCACCCTGGTCCTCGCCTCGGCCGGTCAGGTAGCAATTTTCGACGGAAAATCAAATACTTCCGCCGAGCAGTATCCGCTGTCCAAGACGCCCCTGAACCTCATCCTTGCCCCGAAGGTGGACCTTTCCCGGGCGAAGATGGTCGTCGGCCACAGCGAACAGAATGGCGTCACCGTCGTGACCGCCCAGGACCCCCAGCACCCCGAACTCGGCACTCTCCAGCTGGCGTTCTCCGCCAACCCGGTCACGCTGAAACAGTGGACCGTGACCGATGAGGCCGGCGGCCAGACGACGGTGGTCCTCGGCCCGCTGACCACGGGCAAGCGCTATCCGATGGACACCTTCTCCATCAACGCGCAGATCGGCAAGAACGCGAAGCGCGAGAAGTAGTTGGACTAGAGCTTCCCGCAGGCCGCAAGCTGCATCTGGTACTTCTCCGACCGCTGGCCGACCTCTGAGGCCACGCGAAGGAGCCAGGCTTTCTGGTTGTGGCTGCCCCGGGCATACCCGCCATGGCCCTCGTGGTAGGCGAGGTATTGTCTGCCGGCGTCCCACTTCGAGATGCCGAGCTTCTTCTCCGTCCGGTCCATGTACCAGCCGATGAAATCGGTCGCGTCCTCGATCTTGTTCCGCCGTGCACCGAAGCTGCGCGTGTCCGCGACGTAGTCGTCCCACGTCCCATCCAGCGCCTGCGAGTAGCCATAGGCCGAACTGCGCCGCCCCGCCGGGATGAAACCCAGCGCATACTTCCGCGGCGTCTTCGCGTTTCCGACGAACTTGCTTTCCTGGTAGATGGTCGCCATCTGCACGAAAACTGGCACTCCCCACCTGCGCTCGGCCGTCTGCATCGCCGCCAGATAATGCGGTCGCTCGTCCACGATGTCGCAGGCGTTGTCCAGGTTGCGAGGCGCGGAGTACTGCCCGCCACCACAGGACACGAGTAGCAACAGAATACCCAGTCGCAGAAACCTGCCCATACTGCCTCGCTCGATCCGCTCGTTTTTTCTGGCATTTTACGGCAAATCGCGGGCAGAGGAAATCACAAAGCGGGCAGGGAAGCCGCGTCGCGTCGCCACCCCTGCCCCGGGCGTCACCCGCGCCTCACCCGCGCCAGTGTCGCCCAGCTGCAACGGCGCGGCATGACTGTCGGGGCGAAGTCCACAGACTGTTTCCGTGCGAATCGGACTGAGACATGGACACGGGCTGGCCGTAGGCGTTAATTATTTTCCCAGAGAGGGTGCAACAAAGATGCTCAAGACGCACGCCAAGTATCATCTCGGGCAGGTGGTTCGGCATCGCACGCACCCCTTCCGTGGCGTCGTCTTCGACGTGGACGCCATCTTTTCCAACACGGACGAGTGGTATGCCGCGATCCCCGAGGAAAGCCGGCCGAAGAAGGAGCAGCCCTTCTACCACCTCCTGGCCGAAAACGCGGACAACTACTACGTGGCCTACGTCTCGGAGCAGAACCTCGTCGCGGACAATTCCGGCGAGCCGGTGGATCACCCGGATCTGCATGATCTCTTCGGGGATTTCGAGGACGGCCGCTATCCCCTCCATTTCCACCTGAACTGAACGCCGGCGGTCAGTAGCCGAGCGCGCACCCGTCCTTGCGCGGGTCCGAGGCGCCGATCAGAATCCCGCGCGCCGCGTCGATCCGGATCGCCTGCCCGCCACCGAGCGGACCATCGGGCGCGACGACGTCATGTCCCATTGCGGCAAGCCTCGCCCGCGTCGCCTCCGGATAGCCGCGCTCGACCTTCAGCACACCGGCCTCCGCCATGGCCCGCGGGGAGTCGAGCGCTTCCTGCGGGTCCATGCCGAAATCGAGGAGGTTTGAGGTGACATGGGCATGCCCCATCGGCTGAAAGGAACCGCCCATGACGCCGAACGGCATGACGACCTTGCCGCCATGCGCGAGCATCCCCGGGATGATCGTGTGCATGGGCCGCCTGCCGCCTGCCGCCTCGTTCGGATGCCCTTCGGCCAGTGTGAAGCCCGCGCCGCGGTTCTGGAAGAGGATGCCGAACTTCTCCGACGCGATGCCGGAACCGAAGCCCCAGTAGGTCGAATAGATCATCGAGACGGCCATTCGGTCGCGGTCCACCACGGTCAGATAGACGGTGTCGCGGTGGATCGCCTCCGTTCGCCGGGCCACCTGCGCCATGGCGCGTCGCGGGTCGATCAGCGCCGCGAGGCGGGCGGCGGTATCGTCGGAGAGCATGTGGGAGAGCCGGCTGGTATGCGCGGGGTCGGCGATGAACCGGTCGCGCGCGTCATAGGCGAGCTTGGCGGCTTCGGCCTCAAGATGCGCACGCTCGGGGCCCAAGGGATCAAGCCCCGCGATGTCGAAGTGCCCGAGGATCTTCAGAAGGAGGATCGCCGTCGCACCCTGGCCGTTTGGCGGATGCTCCATGAGGTCGTGGTCGCGGTAGCGGCCGGCGATAGGGTCGCCCCAGACGCAGGCGGTGGCGGCGAAATCTCCGAGCGTGTGTGTCCCGCCCGCAGCGGTCAGCGAGCGCACCATGTCCTCGGCCACCTCGCCCGCATAAAAGCCGTCGCGTCCCTGGTGCACGATGCGGCGCAGCACCTCGGCCTGCCCGGGCGCGCGGAAGATCTCGCCCGTGGTCAGCGGCCGGCCGTCCTTGAGGTAGAAGCCGCGCGCTGCGCCGGAAAGCCGCGGCCCGTCGTCGGCCCAGTCGAAGGCCACGCGCGGGGCGACGGGCACGCCCTCTTCGGCATAGCGGATCGCGGGGGCGAGGGCGGCGCCGAGACCGAGCCTCCCGTAGCGGTCGGACAGGGCGCAGAAGGCATCGACGGCGCCCGGCACCGTCACGGATTCGACGGTCTCGGTTCCGATGGCGGCCATGCCCCTGGCACGCAGGTCTGCGGCGGCGAGGCCCGCGGGCGCACGGCCGGAACCGTTCAGCGCCACGACCTCTTCGCTCCCCGCGGGCTTCAACAGAACGAAACAGTCGCCGCCGATGCCGCAGCTCTGAGGCTCCGCGATGCCCAGAAGCACGGCCCCGGCGATGGCCGCATCGGCAGCGTTGCCCCCCGCCTGCAGGATGTCGAGCGCGACCTTCGCCGCCAGAGGGTGTGACGTCGCGCACATGGCGTTCGTCGCGAAAACGGGCGATCGGCCGGGACGCTGGAAATCACGCATGGGAACCTCCTGTCCGGAGCGAGGCTAGCCCGGCCCGCACTGGAAGGGAATCGCCAAAGCGCCGCGCGGAACCCTTACGAGAGATGTTTCTGGGGGGGAAGACCTCGGCGCCGCGCAATGGGTGGGGGCTGTTGAACGCGGCGCCGAGGGAAGCCTTAAGCAGCTACAGGGGCAATCTGCCCGGTCAATCAGGCTTGTTTTTGAAGCATTTGCGGCATCATTGCGGCAGGCCCTGACCTAACGGCAACCCGGCCGGAATTCGAAGGTCAGGAGATTGCGATCGCCATCCCGGGTATAGGCGAGCGCTTCGGTCAGGGTGCAGACGAGCGCCCAGCCCCAGCCACCCTCCCCAAGATCGGCGCAGGCAACGTCGGTCGCAGGCATGGAGCGGCCCATTGCGGCAGGGCAGGGCATGGGATGGCCGCGGTCCTCGATCCGGCAGTGCAGCCGGCCATCGGCGTGGCAGAGGCTCAGATCGACCGGGCCTGCGCCGAGGCCGGCATAGGCATGTTCGACGATATTGTTCAGCACCTCCGCCAGGGTCAGCTCCAGCGCGCCGGCGTCGTCCGGCCCCATCCGGCGGGCGAACCGTGCCACCGCCGCCCTGAGGGCGTCGCGCACCGCGAAGGGCTCCGCCCGGAAGCAGCGCCGGAAGCAGTCCTCGCCCTTGCTGGGCCCGGCGCAGTTCTCGGGCGTGGTCCTCGGCATCACGGCCGCATCATTCGGCGGCGCGCGCATGTCGGGCGATCTCCGGCGCCTGCGCATGGATGCGAAAGACGCTGTCCATCCGGGTGAGCCGGAACACGCGCGCAACGTTCGGCGTCATCGCGGCAAGTTCCAGCGCGCGCGCGGGCGCGAGGAGCTTCATCGCCCCGACGATGGCGCCGAGGCCGGAACTGTCGACAAAGGTCACCTGCGAGAGGTCGAGGATCACCGGGCCTTCGCCGCCCGCCGTCAGTTCGCGCAGCCGGTCCTTGAAGTGGATGGCGACGGCTGCGTCGATCCGGTCTTCGTTCACGCGCAGGATCAGCCCGTCCGCGCCGGATTCCGAGATGAGGTTCATGCCTAGACCCTTCTTCAAGTCGCTGGCAGGCTGGACCATAATCCTTACCATTCGGTATGCCCGTGCCATGTCCGGGCCAGCGGGAGGGAAGAAATGGAAGAGGTCGTGATCGCGGGTGCCGCGCGGACCGCCATGGGCGGATTTCAGGGCGTTTTCGCCGGGGTCGACGCCGCCGTGCTCGGCGGCGTTGCGATTGCCGCCGCGCTGGCCGATGCCGCCGCCCGGCCCGATCAGGTCGAGGAACTTCTGATGGGTTGCGTACTGCCCGCAGGGCAGGGTCAGGCGCCGGCGCGGCAGGCGGGGTTCAGGTCAGGGTTGCCGCAGTCGGTCCCCGCCACCACGCTGAACAAGATGTGCGGCTCGGGCATGAAGGCGGCGATGGTCGGGTTCGACCAGATCGCGCTCGGGGCCGCCGGGATCGTTGTCGCCGGCGGGATGGAGAGCATGACCGGCGCGCCCTATCTTCTTCCGAAGATGCGCTCGGGTGCGCGGCTCGGCCACGCGCAGGCGATCGACCACATGTTCCTCGACGGGCTCGAGGACGCCTACGACAAGGGCCGCCTGATGGGCACCTTCGCCGAGGATTGCGCCGCGGCCTTCCAGTTCACCCGCGCCGAGCAGGATGCCTATGCGCTCGCCTCGCTGAGCCGCGCGCTCGAGGCGCAGGCAACGGGCGCCTTCGCGGGCGAGATCGCGCCGGTGGCCGTCGTCGGACGCGGCAGCGAAACAACCGTGACGGCCGACGAGCAGCCGGCCAACGCGCGGCCGGAGAAGATTCCGGCGCTGAAGCCCGCCTTCCGCAGGGATGGCACAGTGACCGCGGCGAACTCCTCCTCCATCTCGGATGGTGCCGCTGCACTCGTGCTCGCTTCCCGCGGCGCGGCCGCTGCGGCCGGGCTCAGGGTCCGCGCCCGCGTCCTCGGCCACGCGAGCCATGCCCAGGCGCCGGCCGACTTCCCCACCGCCCCGGTTCCCGCGGCGCGCAAGCTCCTCGGCCGGCTCGGATGGCGCACGGAGGACGTTGACCTCTGGGAGGTGAACGAGGCCTTTGCCGTCGTGCCGATGGCCTTCATGCGCGAAACCGGGGTTCCGCACGACAGGGTCAACGTGAACGGCGGCGCCTGCGCGCTCGGCCACCCGATCGGTGCCTCGGGCGCCCGGATCGTCGTGACGCTTCTCAACGCGCTGGAACGGCGGGGCCTGAGACGCGGCGTCGCCGCGATCTGCATCGGCGGCGGCGAGGGCACCGCCATCGCCATCGAACGCGTCTGATGTCTTCGCTGTTCAAATGCCCCGAGGCGTTGCCATCGGGAGTGCCATGGGGTCATGCGCCAATGGCGACGGGCGGCCCGGATGCCCCGGCTGCCGAAGGGAGGAAACACCATGCAGGCTGACTACGCCACGCTTGCCCGCACCATCGAAGGCCTGACCGAGGGAGAGACCGACGAGGTCGCGCTCATGGCAACGGTCGTGTGCGAATTGCACCATGCCGACGATCGCTTCGACTGGACGGGCTTCTACCGCGTCACCGAACCCGGCCTCCTGAAGATCGGCCCCTACCAGGGCGGCCACGGCTGCCTCGTCATCCCGTTCGAGCGGGGCGTCTGCGGCGCGGCCGCGCGCACCGGCGAGGTGCAGATCGTCCCCGATGTGGAGGCGTTCCCCGGCCACATCGCCTGCTCCTCCTCCACCCGGTCGGAAATCGTGCTGCCGGTCGTCGGGCGGGGCGGGCGGCTCATCGGCGTTCTCGACATCGACAGCAACCAGCCCGATGCCTTCACCGAACGCGACGCGCGCGAACTCACGGCGATCCTCGCCGCAACATTCGGCAGGCTCTGATGGCGGGCGGGGCCCGACACGGAAGCTGCCACTGCGGCGGCGTGACCTTCGCAGCCGAAGCCCCGCTCGGCGACGTCATCGCCTGCCATTGCAGCCAGTGCCGCCGGACCTCGGGCCATGTCTGGGCCGGGAGCATGGTCGCGCGCGCGCAGTTCCGTCTCCTCGCCGCCGCCCCGCTCCGCTGGTTCCGCTCCTCGCCCCGCGTCGATCGCGGCTTCTGCCAGGACTGCGGCGCATCGCTCTTCTGGCAGCCGGTCGACGGGGCCGAAATCTGCGTCGCGGCCGGCGCGCTCGATGCGCCCACCGGGCTGACGCTCGCCGAGCACTGGCACCGGGAGGATGCGGGGGACTACTACAGCCCCGAAGGTCCGCCCCCGCCACCCGCCGGCGCCCGCCCCGAAAGGCTTTCCTGTGCCTGCCTCTGCGGCGCCTGCGCCTTCGACCTTCCCGGTCCGGCGGGGGCGATCACAGCCTGCCACTGCACGCAATGCCGCAAGCTTTCCGGCCACTACTCGGCCTCCTTCGACGCGGACGAGAGCCGCCTCGTCTGGCGCCGCCGCGCCGCGCTGAAGGAATACGCGACACCGGGCGGGGGATGTCGCGGCTTCTGTTCGGACTGCGGGTCGAGCCTGTGGTTCCGCTCTGCGGCCGGCGAATTCTCGGTCGAGGCGGGCTCCGTCACGGGACCCACCGGCGGACGACTTGCGGAACACATCTTCGTCGCCTCCAGGGGCGACTACTACCGGATCGACGACGGGCTGCCGCAGTCGGGTCGCTGGTAGTCGCCCGCGCTTGCATTTCCCTTCCGCCCCCGCCACCGTCGCGCGAGGCACGGAGGACATGGGATGACGCGCGAAATCACGCTGCTTGACGGTGGCATGGGGCAGGAACTCGTCGCGAGGTCGGGCGACCGGCCGACGCCGCTCTGGGCGACGCAGGTGATGATGGACCATCCCGGCCTCGTCCGTGCCGTTCACGCCGACTACTTCGCCGCCGGCGCGACGGTGGCAACGACGAACACCTACGCGATTCACCACGACCGCCTCCTCAAGACAGGCATCGACGACCGCTTCGCGGCACTCCACGCCCAGGCGCTGGCCGAGGCGCGGGCGGCGCGCGACGCCCACGGATCGGGCCGGATTGCCGGCTCCCTCGGCCCCCTCGTCGCCTCCTACCGACCCGAGACCCATCCGCCCCATGCCGAGGCCGTAGCGAAATACGCCGAGATCGCGCGCCTGCTCGCCCCCGGTGTCGATTTTTTCCTCTGCGAGACCGTGGCCTCGCTGGCGCACGCGCGCGCCGTTCTCGAAGGTGCCGCAGCAGGCGGCAGGCCGGTCTGGCTCTCGGTCACTGTCGATGACGAGGATGGATCCCGCCTGCGGTCCGGCGAGAGGACTGCCGATCTTGGCGCCGTTGCCCGGGAGGGCGGGGCGGCGGCGGTGCTCGCCAACTGTTCCGCGCCCGAGGCGATGGAGGCGGCCCTGCACGTGTTTGCGGGCTTTGGCCTGCGCTACGGCGCCTATGCGAACGGCTTCACGCAGATCACCAAGGCGTTCCTGAAGGACAGTCCCACCGTCGACGCGCTTTCCGCCCGGCCGGAGATGACGCCGGCGCTCTACGCGGAATTCGCCACTCGCTGGGTGGCGATGGGCGCCAGCGTTGTCGGAGGTTGCTGCGAGACCGGGCCTGCGCATATCGCCGAGATCGCCCGTCGGCTTCGCACCGCGGGCTACCGGATCGTCTGAAGATCAGGCCGCGTGGGCACCTGCGGCGAGGCCCTTCACGAAGGCGAGAATTTCCGCGACGGGGCGCCTTTCCTCCACCAGTTTCACGATGGCCGTGCCGACGACCGCGCCATCGGCCACGGCGGCAATTGCCTTCGCGGTCTCGGGCGAACGGATCCCGAAGCCGACGATCACCGGCAGGTCCGTCGCGGCCTTGATCCGCGCGACCTCGGGCGCGACCTCGGCCGCCTGAGCGGCCGCCGCGCCGGTGATCCCGGTGATCGAGACGTAGTAGAGGAAGCCGGACGTGTTCTGCAGGACCTTCGGCAGGCGCTTGGCATCCGTGGTCGGCGTCGCCAGCCGGATGAAGTTCAGGCCCGCCTTGTTGGCCGGGATGCAAAGCTCTTCATCCTCCTCGGGCGGCAGGTCGACGACGATGAGGCCATCGACACCGACCGCCTTCGCGTCCGTGAGAAACCGGTCCACCCCGCGCGAATAGATGGGATTGTAGTAACCCATGAGAACGACCGGGGTCGCATCGTCGCCCTTGCGGAACTCGGCCACCATGTCGAGCGTCTTCTGCAGCGTCTGGCCGGCTTCCAGCGCGCGCTGGCCGGCAAGCTGGATCGTCGGGCCGTCGGCCATAGGGTCGGTGAAGGGGATGCCAAGCTCGATCACGTCGACGCCAGCGGCCGGCAGGCCCTTCATCAGCGAAAGCGAGGTCCCCACGTCCGGGTCTCCCGCCATTATGTAGGAGACGAAGGCCTTGCGCCCCTCGGCCTTCAGCGCGGCGAATTTCTTCTCGATCCGGGTCATGGGCCTCTCCTCGTGCGTCCCGCCGGTCTTGCAGAAAAGCCGGGGCGAAATCAATGGGCCTTCCCCTTCATCTTGCCTGAAATACCTTCGGGACAAAGCCCGAGCCGCCACCGGTTCGAGGGTGGGGTGAGCGAGAGGCCGGCAGCCCCTCGCCCCTTGACCCTGTGCGCCTGAACCCCATAGATGCGCCCGATCTCAAGGAGGGCGGAACATGGGTTTCAGGATGGGCATCGTCGGGCTGCCGAACGTGGGCAAGTCGACCCTTTTCAACGCCCTCACCCGCACCGCCGCGGCGCAGGCGGCGAACTTTCCCTTCTGCACCATCGAGCCGAACGTGGGCGACGTCGCGGTGCCCGACCCGCGTCTCGAAAAGCTTGCCGCCATCGCCGGGTCGAAGCAGATCATCCCGACGCGGATCACCTTCGTCGATATCGCGGGCCTTGTCCGCGGCGCATCGAAGGGCGAGGGCCTCGGCAACCAGTTCCTCGCCAATATCCGCGAGGTCGACGCCATCGCCCATGTGCTGCGCTGCTTCGAGGATGGCGACGTGACCCATGTCGAGGGGCGGATCGATCCCCTCGCCGATGCCGAGACGATCGAGACCGAACTGATGATCGCCGACATGGAGTCGATCGAGAAGCGCCTCGCCAATATCGCACGCAAGATAAAGGGCGGCGACAAGGAGGCCGTGGCGCAGGAGCGGTTGATGAAGTCTGCGCTCGCCGCGCTCGAAGCTGGCCGGCCGGCGCGCACGGTGACGGTGGCAGACGACGACGCAAAAGCCTGGGCGATGCTGCAGCTTCTGACCGCGAAGCCGGTCCTCTACGTCTGCAACGTCGAGGAAGCCTCGGCGGCGACCGGCAACTCCCTCTCGGCCAGGATCGCCGAGATGGCTGCGGCCGAGGGCGCGGCCTCGGTCGTGATCTCGGCGAAGATCGAGGAGGAACTGGCGCAGATGCCGGCAGAGGACGCGGCGATGTTCCTCGAGGAGATGGGGCTTGAGGAGGCGGGGCTCGACCGGCTGATCCGGGCGGGCTACGACCTTCTCGGGCTTCAGACCTACTTTACCGTCGGGCCGAAGGAAGCCCGCGCCTGGACGATCACCAAGGGCACCCTTGCCCCCCAGGCCGCCGGCGTCATCCACGGCGACTTCGAGCGCGGCTTCATCCGTGCCGAAACCATCGCCTACGACGACTATACCGCCTGCAACGGCGAGGCAGGCGCCCGCGACGCGGGCAAGTTTCGCGTCGAGGGCAAGACCTACGAGGTCAAGGACGGCGACGTGCTCCATTTCCTCTTCAACGCCTGATCGTCGTCCGCCCTGCTTCGGAACGCACCGCCGCTTCGGGCGGTACCCGGGGGCTGCTACCGGGGGCGACCGCCGCGCGCGCCGCGCGGGGAGAGCGCCTCTGCGGCAAGCCCGCCAGTGGACAAGCCCGAGGCATCCGGATAACCATTCCGTCATTTGCATATGGGCGGTTCCCGGCCCGCATTTTCGACCTCTCCGACCCGGAAGGAGACACCATGACGCAGCGCCGGATCCGCAGCATCGTCTTCAAGCTCCATGCCTGGCTCGGTCTGCATGTCTTCGCGGTGATGGCGCTTCTCTTTCTGACCGGCACGGTCCTAGTCTTCGTCTATCAGGTCGAGGCCGCGCTGGTCGGATCGGAACGGCTGCCCGTACCGCGCCCGATGGAGGAGCGGGCATCTTTCGGCACGCTCTACGAGACGACGCGCGCCTACGCGCCGGATGCTGTGGTCGTCGAGATCACGCGGTCGGAATCGCCCTGGATCGCCGACCGCGCCCGGATCTTCGTTCCGGGCGGCGGGTTCCGTTACCTCTGGTTCGGCGGCGAGGGCGAGACGGTGAGCCGCGAGGCCAGCACGACGGACCTTCAGCGTGTCGTTCACGACATCCACGCCTCGTTCCTGACCGGGCACATGGCGGGCGGCATCGCGGTCGGCCTCTTCTCGATCCTGCTCGGCGGATTCCTGATATCGGGGCTCGTCTCCTACCGCCGGTTCTGGCGCGGCTTCCTGCGGCTGCCCCCCCGCCATCTCGGCCCGCGCGCGTGGTGGGGCGGATTGCATCGCCTTCTCGCCCTGTGGCTGTCGCCCTTCCTTGCGATCATGAGTGTGACCGGCATCTTCTATCTGGTCACGACGCTGGGACTTCTGAACTTCCAGGGGCTTTCCGGCACCGACCTCGCCGAACGCGAAAGCCGCCTTCCCGCCGGGTTTGACGGAAACACCCTCGACCGCGCTGTGGAAGCGGCAGAGGCCGCCGCGCCCGGCGTGACCTTCTTTCTCATCCGCTTGCCGGGGGCGAAGAAGCAGGGAATCGAGTTCTATGGCAAGGACGATA
>NZ_JAYRTX010000045.1:0-26133 GCF_041919395.1 Albidovulum sp. | reverse complement strand
TGGCTGCGCGCCGCGCCGTGGGTGAGGACAGCTTCGCGGTGCTGACCTTCGGCTTTGACGCCAGCGGCGACACGCCCGCTCAACTGACCGGCTTCGCCGGCACGCATCGGCTGCTCGGCCTCGAGGATTGGTACGTCGCCAGCGCCGACGCGGCGACCACGGAGAGCTTCCTGCGCGAACTCGGCTTTTCCTTCGCGGCTTCCGCGCGCGGTTTCGATCACGTCACCCAGACGACGATCCTCGACGCGGAGGGCCGCGTCTACCGGCAGGTCTACGGCGAGACATTCCCGCTTCCCGTCCTTGTCCAGCCGCTTAAGGAACTCGTGCTCGGCACCGTCACGCGGTCGGTCGATCCTGGCGCGCTCTGGGACCGGATCAACTTTCTCTGCACGGTCTACAATCCGCTGACCGGGGCCTACCGCTTCGACTATGGCATCTTCTTCGGCATCTTCTTCGGAGGCGTGTCGCTGATCCTTACGGGCCTCGTGGTCCTCCGCCTCTGGCTGGAGCGGCGCCGGGCGATCCGCGGCGCGGCGATGCGCCCGATCCGGCGCGAGGTGTCATGACCACTGGCCCGCGCGCACTGCTCCGGCGCGGTTTCGACCGGGCCGAGAGGCTTCTCGATCGCGCCTTCGGCCCGGACTGGAATCCCTTGGCGCAGCTTGGGCCGCTCGGCTGGTTCCTGTTCTGGATCGTCGCCGTCACCGGCATCTATCTCTTCATCTTCTTCGATACCGGCGTGACCGATGCCTATGCCTCGGTCGCATGGCTCAGCAGGGATCACTGGTGGCACGCGGGCGTCGCGCGGAGCCTGCACCGCTATGCCTCGGACCTCATGGTGGTCGTGATGTTCACGCACCTGATCCGCGAATGGGCGATGGATCGCTATCGCGGCTCGCGCTGGTTTTCCTGGGTAACCGGCGTGCCGGTGATCTGGTTTGTCTATCTTTCGGGGATCACCGGCTACTGGCTGGTCTGGGACAAGCTTGCCCAGTACATCGCCACGACGACGAGCGAACTCCTCGACACGCTGGGAATCTTCGCCGAGCCGATCGCGCGCAACTTCCTCGCGCCCGATCTTCTGGCGTCGCGCTTCTTCACGTTGATGGTGTTCCTGCACATCGCGATCCCGCTCCTCCTGCTGCTGCTGATGTGGGTGCACATCCAGCGCATCACCGAGGCGCGCACGAATCCGCCGCGCGGTCTTGCCGCCATCACCCTCGGCGCGCTTGTGGTGGGCGCGCTTCTGTCGCCGGCGCCGCTCGGCGCGGCCGCCGATCTCGCCACGGTTCCCGTGCGTGTCGACATGGACTGGTTCCTGCTGTCGCTCTATCCGGTGATCGAGAGCGTGCCGGCCGGCGCGATCTGGGCCGGGGTCGTCGGCTTCACCGTGCTGATGATCGGCTTGCCCTGGCTGCCGGCCCGGCGCGACGGCGCTGCGGCCGCGGTCTTTCTCGACCATTGCAACGGCTGTTCGCGCTGCGTCGAGGATTGCCCCTATGCGGCGATCACGCTGGTGCCGCGGTCCGACGGACTTCCCTTTACCCATGAGGTCGAAGTGAACCCGGCGCGCTGCGTCGCCTGCGGCATCTGCATGGGCGCCTGCCCGTCCTCGACCCCCTTCCGCCGCACGGGAAATCTAGTTACCGGGATCGACCTGCCGGATCGCCCGCTGGCCGCGCTGCGCGCCGAGGTGATCCGGGCGGCGGACGGGACCTCGGGACCGGGCCGCGTGCTCACGCTGTCCTGCGCCTACGGCGCCGCGGCGGGCGACGCGCCCGGTCGGGTCGTGTTGCCCTGCGTCGCAATGGCGCCACCTTCGCTCGTCGACTTCATCATCAGCCGCGGCCTGGCCGACGGTGTTGCGGTGGCTGGCTGCGCCGAGCGCGACTGCCACAACCGCCTTGGTGTCGCCTGGACCCGTGCGCGTTTCGCGCGCGAACGCGACCCCTACCTCCGCGCGCGGGTGCCGCGCGAGCGGGTGCTGACCGTCTGGGCCGGCCCGACCGAGACGGCGCGCCTCGACGCGGAACTCGCGGGCTTCGCGGAGCGCCTGTCGTCGATGCCAGCCTACGAGAACCTGCGGCCGCTCGATCCGGACGAGGTGGCCGATGCCGAGGCGGCGGCCGCCGAAAGGGCCGCGGGATGACGGGTCAGAACTTCCCCTGGCGCGACCGCGCGCCGCACCTCGCCCTCGGCGGCCTGCTTTCGCTCGCACTCGTGCTCGGCGTCGCGGCGCTCTCGGCCCGGCCGGCATGGCGAAGCTTGCCGGAGGGTACCGGGCTCATCCGGCTCAGCCTGACCCATTCAGGCGTGCGGGCCTGCCGGGACCGCACCCCCGAAGAGCTTGCGAAGCTGCCGCGCAACATGCGCGACAAGCAGATATGCGATCGCCGCCGCGCACCGATCAGGGTCGAGATGGACATCAACGGCGAACCGGCCTACGCGGCGAATGTCAAGCCAAGCGGTCTTGTCGGCAGCGGTCCGTCGCGCATCTATGATCGGATCGAACTGCCGGCCGGGTCCTACCACGTCGATCTCCGGCTTGCCGACGACCCGGCAGCCCAGGGTTTCGCCTACAAGGCAAGCTACGATATAGTGCTGAAGCCGGCGGAGAGCGTCGCCATCGATTTCGACGCCGGCTCCGGCGGCTTCTACCTGCACGGACAGCAAAGGTGACCCATGGCACCGATCGAATGGAAACCCCAGTACAGCGTTGGCGACCCGGCGGTTGATCACGAACACCGGGAACTGGTGGACCTTGTGAACACCGCCGCCGCTGCCATTCTCGACCGCCGGCCGACCGCCGATGTGGACCGGTGCCTCGGCGATCTGATGCGCGCGATCTCGGCGCATTTCGCCCACGAGGAAAAGCAGATGCATCGGGCTGCCTACGACGAACTCGGTCCCCACAAGGCCGATCACGAGCGGCTGCTCGACTCGCTGCGCGACATCATGGACGGGACACAGGATACGCCGACCGCGGCCGACAGATTGACCGCCGTGCTCGAGGCCTGGTTCACGGACCATTTTCGCACCCATGACGCGCGACTGCATCGCCAGCTTGGACCGCACGAGCACTGACCCCCGGACCGGGCGCAGCCGCCCCTTCGCAGGATGTCCGACGCGAAAGGTTCCGCTCGTCCATCGGGGCCACGTCAAAGACCTCTCGGCCACGGCCGGCTGAAACCGTTCCGGACCAAGGCGCGGCGCCGGGAGAGCATCCATGCCGTTCGCCTCTGCGGATGTGGAGCTATGCGCGGCACCGCCATTGGAAAGGCCGGTGAGAATTATTTCCAACTGCTTGGAGCGACCCGCCGATTGACGGGTGGCCACGGATTCCGAGGGCTTCGCGCCTGGGTTGACAGGATCGGAGCCGCGCAGACCGGCACCAACCGGTCAGATCAATAGCTCGGCGGCGTTATCGCGCTGACGATCCTGGCCGGACCGTCGCCAACGTTCCGGAAGCGGTGCGGCCGGTTGCTGTCGAAATAGTACCCGTGGCCTTCGGTCAGTATCCAGGTTTCTTCGCCAACGGTCAGCTCGATCCTGCCCTCCAGCACCAGCCCGGCCTCTTGCGCGTCGTGCGAGAAGATCGCACCGGTATCCGCGCCGGGCACATAATGTTCCAACAGAACCTGCATGTTCCGGCCGAAATGGTTGAAGCCGACGACGCGATAGGAGATTTCGTTGGGATTTCCGATCTCGACCAGATCTTCCGGCCGATAGACCGGGCTGTGGTCATGGCTTGCGCGCAGGCCCGAGAAGAATTCCACCATCGTGGTCCCGAGCGCCTCCACCACGGCCCCCAGCGTGTCGACCGACGGGCTCATCCGGTCACGCTCGATCAGCGAGATGGTGGAATGCGACACCCCCGCCCGCGCGGCGAGTTCGCGTGCGCTTAACTGGCGTCTGCGCCGCAATTCGCGGACATGTCGGCCGATGTTTGCCATGACGGCTCCGGCAATCGGGATAATTTGGTCAGTATATGCACCGCATGACCAAGGGGCAATTGCGTCAGACGTGATCAGGCTGAAAACTCGCTCCGAACGTGACCAGCGACTGAAAGAACGATGACCGATCTGCCCATTGAACTGCAAAAGCGCATCACCAGCATCAAGGCGCCAGCGCGCGATGCGGGTTCCGACAATTCCGACGTGGAAGCGACGGTCAAGGCCGTGCTCGCCGACGTGAAGGCGCGCGGTGATGCTGCCGTGCGTGACTATTCGGTGAAGTTCGACAAGGCCGCGATCGGAGAACTGGAAGTCACCATGGCGGAACGCGAGGCCGCGGTGGCCGCGCTCGACCCGCAGACGCGCGCCGACACCCAGTTCGCAATCGACAACGTGACGGCCTTCGCCCGGGCGCAGTTGGGCACGATCCAGCCGCTGGAGATCGAGACCCTGCCCGGCATCCACCTTGGCCATCGCGTCATCCCGATCGACCGGGTGGGCTGCTATGTGCCGGGCGGGCGCTATCCGCTGCTTTCGGCTCCTGTCATGACGATCGTTCCGGCCCGGGTCGCGGGCGTGAAGGAGGTGATTGCTTGCCTCCCGCCCAACGCGCATCAAGCCATGATCGCGGGTTGCCACATGTCCGGCGCCGACCGCATCTTCCGCGTCGGTGGGGCGCAGGCCATCGCCGCGATGGCCTACGGGACGGAGACGATCCCCAAGGCCGACAAGATCGTCGGCCCCGGAAACGCCTTCGTGAACGAGGCCAAACGGCAAGTGTTCGGCCCGGTGGGGATCGACCAGCTTGCCGGACCGTCGGAAATCTACATCCTCGCCGATGACAGCGCAAACGCCCGCATGATCGCGACAGACCTTCTGGCGCAGGCCGAACATGACGTCCGCACCCGGGTCGGACTGATCACCACGGACCGCGGCCTGGCCGAGGCGGTGCTGGCCGAGATGGACCACCAGCTTGCGGGCCTGCCGACCGCGCCGGTGGCCGGAGTGGCCTGGCGCGACTACGGCGAGATCATCCTCGTGCCGGATGCGGAGACGATGATTGCTGTCTCGGACCAGATCGCCGCGGAGCATTTGCAGGTCCACACAAGGGACGCGCTGGAGTTCTCGCACCGGCTGACGTCCTATGGGTCCCTTTTCATCGGAGAGAACGCCTCGGTCGTCTATTCGGACAAGTGCATCGGGACGAACCACACGCTGCCCACGATGGCAGCGGGGCGCTACACCGGTGGACTGTGGGTCGGGGCCTATGTAAAGATCTGCACCCACCAGTGGATCGAGGACGGGGCGATCGATCAGGTCGCGCTGCCCGCGATCCGCCAGAGCGCGTCCGAAGGACTGGAGGGTCACCGCAGGGCGGCCGCCTTCCGCGTCGAAAGAAACTGACCACGCCCGACGCGCTTGCCCAAGGGCGAACGGCACATCCGAACCACAAGCAGGGAGATGAACATGATCCAAGAAAACAAGACTACCGCCCTCCGCAGGGCGCTTGCCATCGGCGCCACGGCGCTTGCGCTAGGGGGCGGTGCGGCACAGGCACGCGACCTCACCATCGTGTCCTTCGGCGGCACCTTCCAGGACGCGCAGCGCGAACTGTTCTTCAAGCCCTTCGCGGAAAAGCTGGGCAAGCCGGTGCTGGACGAGGCCTGGGACGGCGGTTACGGCGTGCTGCAATCCAAGGTGAAGGCTGGCCAGCCGAACTGGGACGTCGTCCAGGTCGAGGCCGAGGAACTCGCCCTTGGCTGCGCCGACGGCATCTTCGAGAAGCTGGACTGGGAAAAGCTCGGCGGTCAGGACAGCTTCATTCCCGGCAGCACCTCGGAATGCGGGGCGGGGCACATCGTCTGGTCCGTGGCCATAGCCTATGACGGGAACAAACTGACCGACCAGCAGCCGCAAAGCTGGGCCGACTTCTGGGATGTCGAGAAGTTTCCGGGAAAGCGCGGGATGCGCAAGACCGCGAAATATGCGCTGGAAGCTGCGCTGATGGCCGATGGCGTACCCTCGGATCAGGTCTATGAAATGCTTGCGACGCCGGAAGGCGTGGACCGGGCCTTCGCCAAGCTGGACGAACTGCGTCCGAACCTGGTCTGGTGGGAGGCCGGCGCACAGCCCCTGTCGATGCTGCAGACCGGCGACGTGGCGATGTCCACAGTCTACAACGGCCGCATCACCGGCCTGAACCGGACGGAAGGCACCAACATGAAGCTGGTCTGGAACCAGTCGATCTATGCCGTCGACAGCTGGGTCATCCTCGCGGGGGCGGAAAACAAGGACGCCGGGCAGGATTTCATCGCCTTCGCAAGCGCGCCCGAGAACCTGTCGAAGCTGCCCGCGCAGATCGCCTACGGCCTGCCGGTGATCGCGGCGGCGGCGATGGTTCCGGCCGAATTCGCGGCCGACCTGCCCACCAACCCCGATAACCTGGCGGTCTCGCTGAACCTCGATGTCGACTACTGGGTTGATAACTCCGAGGAACTGACCAAACGGTTCAACGCCTGGGTCGCCCAGTAACGCCCCCGGCGACTGCCCGGTCGAAAGGCCGGGCGGTCGCCTCGTACCCGTCACCGCAAGCAGGGTAGACAGCAGGGCAAACTTCAACGAGAACGGCCCGCAAGCGCAGCAGGCTGCATCGGGGATATCATGTCCGGAGCGTTCATCAGCTTTCAAGACGCCACCAAGGATTACGGCTCCGTGCGCGTGGTCGAGAACCTCAATCTCGACATCGCGCGCGGCGAATTCGTCAGCCTGCTAGGCCCGTCGGGATCGGGCAAGACGACGCTTCTGATGATGCTGGCGGGGTTTGAAAGTGTCAGCGGCGGCACGATCACGCTCGATGGCAAGGTCATCAACGACTTGCCCACCTACAAGCGCGACATGGGCGTGGTGTTCCAGAACTACGCGCTCTTCCCGCACATGACCGTTGCCAGGAACGTGGCCTTCCCGCTGGAGATGCGGGGCGAGGCAAAGGCCGTGACGGCGGCCAAGGTGAAGAAGGCCCTGGACATGGTGCAGCTTGGCCAGCTGGCCGACCGCCTGCCGGGGCAGCTTTCCGGGGGGCAGCAGCAACGCGTGGCGCTGGCCCGCGCGCTGGTGTTCGAACCGCGTGTCGTCCTGATGGACGAGCCGCTGGGTGCGCTGGACAAGCAGTTGCGCGAACAGATGCAGCTGGACATCCGCGAACTGCACCATCGCCTCGGCCTGACGGTGATCTTCGTCACCCATGACCAGGACGAGGCGCTGACGATGTCGGACCGGATCGCCATCTTCAATCATGGCAAGATCCAGCAGTGCGCCGCCCCGCGTGAGGTCTACGACCATCCAGCCAACCGCTTCGTCGCCGAATTCATCGGCGAGACAAATCTGCTGGACTGCAAGGTGTCCGAAAACGCGGGGGAGACGTTTTCGGTCACGCTTGACGACGGTTCGGTCGTCGCCGCCCATGGCCTGCCGGGCCTCGTGGCCGGGGATCGGGCTCTCCTGTCGCTCCGACCCGAACGGATCGAGATCCTGCCGGCGGAAACGGATGCCACAGCGACCGGCCAGAACAGGCTGGCGGGCGAGATCCTCGACACGATCTATCAGGGCGACCATCTGCGCGTCGTGATCGAGACGGCAGTGGGACAGATCATCGCCCGCACGGACCGCAAGGCGCAGGAGTGGCCCGTCCGAGCCAGGGTCATGCTGACCTTCCGCGCTGCCGATGGCTGGGTGATTGCGCCATGATCAAGGCAGCCCCCATGCGCGCGCTGCTGCTGCTCGGGCCCCTGCTGGTCTTTCTTGGCCTGTTTTTCGTCTGGCCGCTGGTCACCGTGATCGCGCAATCGGTGTCCGACCCGTCCGTGTCGCGCGTTCTGAACCGGACCGCAGCCGCCATCGACGGTTGGGACGGCACCGGCGTGCCCTCGGCCGAGGTGCAGGCCGCCTTCCGCGCCGACGTTGTCGCCAACACCGACGATATGGCCATGGGCGACGTGACGCGGCGACTGAACGCGACAAAATCCGGTTTTCGCTCGCTGATGGGAAAGACGGTGTCCGCAGTCAAGGAAGATCCGGACATCGACCTTGCCCGGATCGACGACCGCTGGACCGATACGGCCTACTGGCAGGCGATCCAGGACAACGCATCGCCCTACACCGACGCCTTCCTCCTGGCCGCGCTGGACCTTGAGCGGGACAAGTCCGGCAACATTGCCGCCATGCCCGAGGGTACATCGGCAAATGCAACGATCCTGTTGCGGACGCTTTGGACGGCGGGCGTGGTGACGTTCTGCTGCCTTGTCATCGGCCTGCCGTATGCGATGATCGCTGCCTCGGTGCAGGGCTGGAAGCGGTCGGTCCTCTTGGGGGCGGTGCTCCTGCCCTTGTGGACGTCGCTTCTGGTGCGCACGGCGGCCTGGATGATCATCCTGCAGGACAACGGCATCATCAACCAGGCACTGATGGGGCTGGGCGTGATTTCGCAGCCGCTGGCGCTGATCTACAACCGGTTCGGGGTGGTGCTTGCCATGACGCATGTGCTTCTGCCCTTCATGGTCCTGCCCATATACTCGGTCCTGTTGACCGTGCCGGGCAACCTGATGAACGCCGCGGCTTCGCTCGGGGCGCATCCGGTGCGGGCCTTCCTGCGCGTTCTGCTGCCGCTGTCCTTCCGCGGGGTGGTATCGGGCACGTTGCTCGTGTTCATGGCGGCAATCGGGTATTACATCACGCCGGCGCTGCTCGGCGGGGCGTCGGATCAGATGCTGTCCTCGGTCATCGCCTTCTATGCCACGGGGTCTGCGAACTGGAGCATGGCCGCCGCACTCGGGCTGATCCTGCTCGTGCTGACGCTCATCCTCTATGCGGTGTACAACCGGCTGTCGCGCGATCCGGTGGAGGCGAGATGATGGCGATGTCGCTTTTCAAGTCCGTCTATGCCACGCTGATCGTCGGGTTTCTGGTTGCCCCGCTTCTGGTGGTGCTGCCGCTTGCCTTCACCTCGGGCGCGTTCCTGACCTACCCGATCCCGTCCTATTCGTTCCGCTGGTTTTCCGAACTGGTCGAAAACACGGTCTGGAGCCGGGCGATCCTGAACAGCCTGCTGATCGCCGGTTCAACGACGGTGGTTGCCACGTTGCTGGGTACGCTCGCGGCGCTTGGGCTGAGGGCGCGCAACCTCGTGCTGTCGTCGCAGATCCGCACGCTTTTCCTGTTGCCGATGGTCGTCCCGGCCGTGGTGCTGGGCGTGGGGATGCAGGCGCTGTTCGTGCGCTTCGGAATCAACTCGACCTACCTGTCGGTCATCGTGGCGCACAGCGTCATCGCCATTCCCTTCGTCGTGATCTCGGTCTCCGGCGCGCTGGGCGGGATCGACCGCCGGGTGGAGCGCGCCGCCGAAAGCCTTGGCGCCCGGCCGCACAAGGTGTTTTTCCTCGTAACCCTCCCGCTGGCCATGCCGGGCGTGGCGTCGGGAGCGGCGCTGGCCTTCGCCACCTCGCTGGACGAGGTCGTCCTGACGCTCTTCGTCGCCGGGCCGAACCAGCGCACGCTTGCCCGCCAGATGTTTTCCACCCTGCGCGAGAACATCAGCCCGGCGATCGCATCGGCGGCCTTCGTGATCATCGTGGGCACAATCCTGGTTGCGCTGCTGCTTCTCTTGATGCGCC
This sequence comes from Albidovulum sp., assembly GCF_041919395.1. Taxonomy (NCBI): domain Bacteria; kingdom Pseudomonadati; phylum Pseudomonadota; class Alphaproteobacteria; order Rhodobacterales; family Paracoccaceae; genus Albidovulum; species Albidovulum sp. The sequence continues at coordinate 16,514 of NZ_JAYRTX010000045.1, read as the reverse complement.
GCCGTTCGGCATGAGGTCCCTGACGAGGGCAGCGGCAACTCGAGCGTAGCGCGCAACGCCACCGACCGCGCTCCTCCACGTCCGGACCGAGCGCTGGAAGGAGCGTCCCGCCCGGAACCTGCCGGGCCGGACCGGCATTCCGCACGGCAAGGGGAGTCCCATCGCACCGGAAGCCGTCGGATCCTGCGACGCCATCTTCGATGTCGAGCACCCGGTGCGCGGTCCGACCGCCGAGGCCCGCCATGACGCCCTTCATCGGCAGGTGGGCACGATGATACCGCACCTACACGATCAGCCCAGGCGCCGCGCGCACGATTCCGAGCGTCGGATATCCCCCCGCGTCCGCCCGGATCACGGCGGGACACACCCCAATGCCGGCGACGAGGATCGGCACATCTCAGCCGAGAAGCGTGAAAAGCGGGGTGCGCATTATCGGGTGCTTGCCATGCGTCATGTCGCATCCTCCCGTGCCAGTCTCTCGCGGAGATAGTCCCGCAGCACCACCGCCTGGTTGTGATCGCGGTCCTTCGCCCCGTAGAGCAGGACGACCGGGCCTTTCCGGCACCAGGCCAGGCAGCGCTCCAGCGCCTCGTCGCTCGCGTCCAGTTCGGCGTGATAACGGCGCCGGAACTCATCCCACCTGTCGGGGTCGTGGCCGAACCACTTGCGCAGTTCGGTGCTCGGGGCGACCTCGCGGATCCAGTCGTCAAGCGCCAGACCCGCCTTGCTGATCCCCCGCGGCCAGAGGCGGTCGACCAGCAGGCGCGCGTGCTGCGCATCGCCGGGACCGTCGTAGACCCGTGCGACACCGATGTCCGGTGCGTCCGTCATCCCGTGGCGTCGTCCTCCAACAGCTCCAGCGCCTTGACCGAATGGGCGAAAGCGGCACCCGCGCGCATCTCGGCCGCGACCCAGATCGCCTCCATGATCTGCTCGGAACTCGCACCCTCGCGCTTTGCCGCTTTCACATGGCCCTCTATGCACCATGGGCACTGAGTGACATGGGCGACGGCCACGGCGATCAGCTGCTTGGTCCTCGTGTCAAGCGCGCCCTCGGCAAAAACGGCCTTGGAGAAATCGCGGAACGCGTCGTCGGCATGCGGAGCAAGGGCGTGGCGCCGCTCGGCATGGGCGCGGGTTGCCCTTGGAAAGTGAAGGTCAGCCATGTGCCACGCCTCCCGCTTCGAATTGCGGAAAGAGCACGTCGTTTTCCAGTCGCATGTGCTCCTCGAAATCCGTGATGAATTCATCGAGTCCGGCATAGAGGGCGGTCCAGGTGCCACAGGCTCCCTGCGGCAACGTCAGGCCAGCGGTGAGGCGGCGGATCTCGGCGACTTCCGCGGAATGGTCGTCATGGTCGGCGCGCATCACCGCGATCGGGTTCTCGATACCGGGTCCGCCGCCCCTGCGGATGGCGGGAAAGAGGATCAACTCCTCCTTCTTCATGTGCACCTCCATCTCGCCGATCATGCGGCGCAGGACGGCGGAGAGACCCTCGGGTACATCCTCGTCGCCGAAGTGCACGTTCTCGACCCGTTCGGCCATCTCGGCCAGAGACGGCAGCTGATTGCGATGGCGCGCATGATAGCGCGTCTCGATGTAGCGCGTCAGTTCGGCGGCGTCGTCAATCGGGGCAGCATCGGACATTTGGGCATCCTTTCGTCAGCGTAGGGCAGGAATGGGGTCGGAGGCGGCCCTCGCCTCGGATACCGCCAGGAGGAGCGAACGGGCGATACGTTCGGCGCGAAGCGTGACATGCGCGGCGCCTGCGGGCGTACAGGTCTCGCGCGCTGTCGCACGGAACAGGTCGAGCCAACGCTCGAAATGGGCTCCGTCAATCGGCAGGGCCATGTGCGCCGGTACCGGGCGGCCATGGTACCGCCCCGTCATCAGCGCGACCGACGACCAGAAGGCAACCATGCGCTCCAGATGCGGCCCCCAGTCTATGATGCGTGCGCTGAAGATCGGGCCCAGCACCGGGTCGCGTCGGATCCTGCCGTAGAAGCCGTGGACGAGGTCCCGCAGCACCTCTTCGTCGAGGCCCGTTTCAGCCATGATGGCCGCGGTGATCTCCGGCCGGACGGAGGCAACATGTTTGGTCCGTCCGAGCGCAGGCATGAAGGGACTCGCGGTTTCCGTCTTGCAATTGAAGTTATATCTGCTAATAGGTATTGTAAATACCGATTAGATGGGGAATGCAGCGTCGATGCGTCTCACCTCCCTCAAAAACCATGGATCAAGGCTGCTGATGCGGATGGCGGGCGCGCCGGGGCGCACCTTCGCGACCATAGAACTGGCCGACGAGTTCCGGCTTTCGCGCGACCATCTGGCCAGGATCATTCAGCACGTCATCGGCGCCGGTCTGACCGACAATCGACCCGATGCTCCGTCCGGTTGGGCATCGGGGATACGCAATTCAAGCACGGAAGGAACGCCCAATGACGACCTGGCTCCCCACCCTGAAGACGGCAACCCCGCAAGAGGGCTATGAACTGGCCGTGAAGATGGCCCGCGTCGCCATCAAGATGACCCAGCCGGACGCAGAGGTGCGCAACAAGCTGCGTCCGGTCTATGCCGAGAATGCCGACGCGCTGATCGCCTCAAGCCAGGTCGTGGCGACGCATTTCGCCACCGTGGCGGCGGCGAACGACTATTGGAGAGATGCGACATGACCGCAGTTGAACGCAAGGCCGCTGATTTTGTCGTCGACGCCGCGTTGCTGGCCGACGCGTTCGCGCTTTCGCAGGACGACATCAAGGCGCGGATGCGCGACGGCGCGATCACATCGCGCTGCGAGGCCGGTGTGGACGACGACGCCGGTCGCTGGCGCCTGACGTTTCACCACGGGGACCGCGCTTGCCGCTTCATCGTCGACGAAGCGGGCAACGTCCTGAAAAGGGTGACGTTCCCGATCAAGGCCGGACCGCGAGACCACGCTGCAGGACATGGCGACGCCGGAGCGATACCCGACGGCACGAGGATCGCCTCATGAGTCCCGACGCCCTTCTCGAATAAGACGGTCACCCCTCATCACGATCGATCTCTGCGACGGTCTGCGCCGCGCAGGCATACGGCTGTCCGGAAACCCGGCCGATCATGGTGCCCGATGAGGCAGGCGCCATGCTGGGCGCGGGGAGATCGACACCGCAATACGTCATCTCGGCCTTCTTGCTGCGACGAGCGCGCGAGACCCTGCTCGTGGACCGGGAACACGGGGAACGCCTGCTGACGGATTACGTCATCGGCATCGGATACCGGTGATCCGGAGCGGGTTGGCGACTCAACGGGAACCCGATCCGGCGCGCCAGAGCCTCGAACTGGATCAAATCGGTATGGTCAATTCCGATACGCCACCCCCGGGGGAGGTTTGTGCCGATGACCGTTCGAACTGCCTCGTCACTTCTGTCAATCCTTGGCCGCGACGCGGTGGTCCTGCGGGTCCGCTGGCCCGCCCGTGAGGGCCGGGATGACGCCACGGTTCAGGGCAACGCCTATCGCATCCGCACCATCGAGCTCTGGATACTGGTCCCTGTCTGGCTCCCGACCACCGCCTGGCTGTTCCGCGAAAACCCCTATGCGGCGCCGGCGGCCGCGGCGCAGGGGGTAAACGTCACCGGCAACCGATGGTACTGGTATCTCGATCGCACCGAGGTGGCTGCGGGCCAGCCGGTGGAGTTCCGCGTGACCAGCGTCGATGCGAACCACGGCCTCGGCATCTACGATGAGTCCGGCGCGCTCGTCGCCCAGTCCCGGGCCATGCCCTTCTTAGTCAACCGTCTCACACATGTCTTCGAGACGCCCGGCACCTACAGGGTGCTCTGCCTCGAGTGTTGCGGGCTGGCGGATCACGACTTGGCGGCCGAAATCGTGGTGGCCGAGGGCGGCGAGGTAAACCGTGGCATGGTTTCGGTGCGGCGGCACAGGCCAACCAGGGCGTTGGCGGTGCGTCGGATCTCAGTCATGAGTGTGCGGCGCCGCTAGAGCGCCTCGAAAGCCGCCTTTTGCCGCGCCGTCCAGCGGACGTGGAGCCGGTGGCCCTTGGCCGTCTCCTCCTCGCCGGTGACGACGCCGTTCTCGTAGAGCCAGGCCCGGCGCCGGCCCTCGCTGAAGGGCAGCGTGAGGTCTGCGGGGAACCGTTCCGACCCGAGCGCCGTCTCGATCGCGTCGAGAAGCGGCGCCAGCCCGTCGCCGGTCAGCGCCGAGACGGCATGGATGCCCGGCTTGCGCGCATCCTCCACCAGAAGCGCCGCGCGGTGATCCTCGGGGAGAAGATCGATCTTGTTCCAGACCTCGAAGAGCGGCACATCGCCGTCCACGCCGAGGCTTTCGAGGATCGCGCGCACGTCGGCCGCCTGTTCCTCGGTCTCGGGGTGCGAGATGTCGCGGACATGGAGGATGAGGTCGGCCTCCAGCACCTCTTCGAGCGTGGCGCGGAACGCAGCGACAAGCTCGGTCGGCAGGTCCGAGATGAACCCCACCGTGTCCGACAGGATGACCTTCTGCCCCGAGGGCAACGCCACGGCCCGCATCGTCGGGTCGAGCGTGGCGAAGAGCATGTCCTTCGCCAGTACCTCCGCCCCCGTCATCCGGTTGAAGAGCGTGGACTTGCCGGCATTGGTGTAGCCGACGAGGGCGACGATCGGGAACGGCACCTTCCGCCGCGCCGCCCGGTGCAGTTCGCGCGTCTTTACCACACGGCCGAGCTGGCGGCGGATCTTGATCACCTCGTCGTCGATGGCACGCCGGTCGGCCTCGATCTGAGTCTCGCCGGGCCCGCCGACGAAGCCGAAGCCGCCGCGCTGGCGTTCAAGGTGGGTCCAGGCGCGCACCAGCCGCGTGCGCTGGTAGCTCAGGGCGGCCAGCTCCACCTGCAGCACACCCTCGCGCGTGCGCGCGCGGTCCGCGAATATCTCGAGGATCAGCCCCGTCCGGTCGAGGAGCTTCACGCCCCATTCCTTCTCGAGGTTGCGCTGCTGGACCGGGCTCACCGGCCCGTCGACAAGCACCAGCCCGACCTCCGCCTCGGCGAAGCGCGTCTTCAGGTCCGCGATCTTCCCCGACCCGAACAGCATCCCGGCATGAACCGTCGGAAGCCGCACGATCTCGGCGCCGACGACCTCGATGGCCGGCAGCGCCGCCGCAAGGGCCGCGGCCTCCGCAAGCGCATTTCCGGGCGTCCGCGACTTGCGGCCCGTGCGCAGGTCCGGATGAAGGACATAGGCCCGCGTGGGGCCGTCCGCTGGGCTTCGCTCGCTTGTCAGTCCTCGCCCTCGTAAAGCGAGATCGGCTGACCCGGCATGATCGTCGAGATCGCGTGCTTGTAGACGAGCTGGGACTGGCCGTCCCGGCGCAGCAGCACGCAGAAATTGTCGAACCAGGTGATGACGCCCTGCAGCTTGACCCCGTTGATCAGGAAGATCGTGACGGGAATCTTCGCCTTGCGGACATGGTTGAGAAAGGCATCCTGCAAATTCTGTTTGTCGGCAGCCATGATTATCGTCGCCTTGCGCTTTTCTTGCTGTCTTATGGTCCAGCGTTATCCCCGCCCCTCGGCGCTGCACCGGGGACTTGGATCAAGTATGCGGAAGATTTCGGGACTTTCCACCCCCAATTTGATCCCGGCCCGAACCGGCCGGCGGGGCGGGCCTAGCGGCGCCAGAAGTCCGGGTTGAGGAGCGCGATGATCGCGAGTGTCTCGAGCCGGCCGAGCACCATGGCGCCAGCGGCCACCGCCCGCGCGGCGCCGTTCAGTTCCGACCACGACAAGGGGGCCTCGGACGCAAAGCTGGCAAGCGGGCCGGTCGTTGACAGGGCTGCGACGGCGAAGGTCGTGGACGCGACAAAGTCGAGCCCGGTGAGCGCGAGCGCAAGCATGATGACGGCGATCGAGATCGCGAAGAGCATGAAGAAGATCCATGCCATCTGCGCCCCCTGGCGACGCAGCCGCCGGGCCTCCTGTCCCGCGCCGCCGACCGAGTTCGGATGGACGAGCCGTTCGATTTCCCGTTCGCCGTGGCGGTAGAGAGCGTAGACGCGCAGGAGCTTCACCCCACCCGCCGTCGTCGCCACCCCGCCGCCCATCACCGCGAGCCCCGCGAGGATCAGGCCCGGCGATGCAAGGCCCGACCAGCTTCGCGCCTCGGCCCAGTCCGTGGATTCAAAGCCCGTCGTGGTGAGGAACGACAGGACCGTGAACAGAGTGCCCCAGAGGGCGCGGAGGGCGGCGGCGGTATCCTTGACCTCGTCCACCTCGAGCGCGCCGATCCAGTGGCGCAGGAACAGGAGTGCGGGCACAACCGTCACGATCAGGAGCGCCATCCGGAGTTCGGGATCGGTTCTGAGACCCATCGCGTTGCGGAATGTCCGGCCTGACGGATAGAGCCGGCGCGACAGCGCGAAGATCAGAAACAGGAAGATCGCGAATTCGCCCCAGAAGCCCGCGCCCGTACCGTAAAGGCCCCCCTTCGGCGAAATGCCCGAGGTGGCGAGGGTCGACATCGCGTGACATGCTGCCGTCAGTGCCCCGTCTCCCGCGAGGATCAGGAGTATCCACAGCGCCAGCGTCAGGCCGGCATAGGCCGGAAAGAGCGTCAGCGTGTCGCGCAGGACCCGGTGGGAGGGGCTCGCACCCCGCGCCGCGGGGCCGCCGGACAGCGCGCCCTGCCCGGCTGGTGTCCCGCTCAGCACCTCGAATCCGCCGAGGTTCATCGGTGCGAGCACGGCAGCCGCGGTGACGAGGACGAAGAAGCCGCCCATCCATCCCACCAGCGCCCGCCACAGATGCACCGACTGCGGCAGTCGGTCGGGCTCGAAGAGCGTTGCCCCGGTTGTCGTCACCGACGACACCATCTCCCACCAGGCGCTGTAGTAACTGGTGCCCGGCACCGCCTCGGCGAAGGGTACCGCGAGCATCAGGGGCAGCACCGTGAAGGCGGCCAGCAGGGTCAGAAGCTGGTTCCGGGCCGGGTGACCGGCCCGGTTCGCGGCCGTCGCGATGCCGATCAGCACCGTCAGGAGGAAGAAGAGCGTGCCTGAGTAGAAGAAGACCCGCGACACGCCGTAATCGCGTGCACCGAAGGCGTGGAACGCCGGAAGATACATGGCGAGCGCCCCGATCCCCATCAGGATGACCATCAGCGGAAGATCGAGCACGCGCTGCATGGGCTCAGAAGAAGTCGATCGAGACCTGCAGGAGCCGCTCGACCTCCGGCACGTCGCCCGACATGCAGAACAGCGCGATCACGTCGCCCTCTTCCACCCGCGTGTCGCCGGTGGGCTTCACCACCTTCTCGCCCTTCATCAGGGCGCCCATGAGAACGCCTTCGGGGAACTCGATCTCGCGCACGAGCCGGCCGGCGATGGGCGAGGTGGACAGCACCTGCGCCTCGATCACCTCGGCCTCGGCGTCACCGACCGAATAGATCGCGCGCACCCGGCCGTGCCGGATGTGGCGCAGGATCGACGAGACGGTCGTCGCGCGCGGGTTGATGTAGGCGTCGATGTCGAGCGCGCCCATCAGCGGCACCAGCGTCGGGTCGTTGACGAGCGCGATGGCCATGGGGCAGCCGGCCTGCTTGGCACGAACGGCGGCGAGGATGTTGGTCTTGTCGTCGTCCGTGACGACGAGGACGGCATCGGCACGCTCGATGTTGGCCTCGGCGAGCAGATCGGCGCTCATCCCGTCGCCGTTGAGCACGATGGTGCGCTGCAGGGAATCCGCCGCCCGCTCCGCCTGCGCGCGGCTCCGCTCGATGATCTTGGCGCGGATCCGGTCGGTCCGCCGCTCCAGCGCCTGCGCCACGGCAAGACCGACATTCCCGCCGCCGATGATGACGATCCGTTCCTGCTTCTTCGTCGCCTTGCCGAAGATGTCCAGCGTCCGGTTCACGTCCTCGACATGGCTGAAGACGTAGATCTGGTCTCCGGCGAAAAGCTGGTCGCCCGGCTCCGGCGCGAAAAGGCGCCCCTCGCGGCGAATGCCGACGACAATGGCACGGAGGGTGGAAAAGAGATCCGTCAACTGCCTGAGCGGCGTGTTCAGCACCGGGCAGTCCTCGTCGAGCGCGATGCCCAGAAGCTGGGCCCGGCCGTTCATGAAGCTCTCGGTGTCGAAGGTGGACGGCGCGGCGAGCCGTTGCAGCGCGGCCTCGGCCACCTCGCGTTCGGGGCTGATCACCACGTCGATCGGCAGGTGATCGCGGCGATAGAGGTCGGAATAGATCGCATCCATGTAGGACTGCGCCCTGAGCCGTGCGATCTTGCGGGTGATGCCGAACACCGAGTGCGCGACCTGGCAGGTGACCATGTTCACCTCGTCCGAGTGGGTCGCCGCGATGATCAGGTCGGCGTCTCGCGCGCCGGCGCGTTCGAGCACATCGGGGTAGGAGGCGAAGCCGGCCACGCCCTGCACGTCCAGCGTCTCGGTCGCGCGGCGGACGAGGTCGGCGTTGTTGTCGACGACCGTCACGTCGTTCTTTTCGCCCGCCAGGTGGCGCGCGATCTGCCAGCCGACCTGACCCGCGCCGCAGATGATCACTTTCATGGCCCGCTCCCGGATGAGGCCCGCCCTTGATAGGCGCGCCTCGATGGGCGGTCAACGCCGGTCGATCCGATCCCGGGGTACGCGGCAGGCATCGCACCCTTCACGCCCCGAAACGGAAAACGGAGGCTTATCAAGCGTCTTCCTCTTCATCCTCATCCTCGAGATGCGCGATCCGTGCGCCCGACTTCGAGGTCGTGACGACGCCGAGCGACTTGAGCTTGCGATGGAGCGCCGAGCGCTCCATGCCGACAAAGGTCGCTGTCCGGCTGATGTTGCCGCCGAAGCGGTTGATCTGGGTCAGGAGATACTCGCGTTCGAACAGCTCCCGCGCCTCGCGCAGGGGCAGCGTGGCGAGCCCGCCCGACAGCACGATCCGCCCTTCCTCCGCCTGGCCATCGCCCTGCCCCGGCAGTTCGCGCGCCTCGATCGGCCCGCCGCCCTCGCCGAGGATCAGCACCCGTTCGATCACGTTCCTCAGCTGGCGGATGTTGCCGGGCCAGGCCATGGTCTGCATCAGCGCCTCGGCTTCCGCGCTGAGCGCGCGCAGCGGCAGGCCCTGCGTCCTGTTGAACCCCTCGATGAAGTGGCGCGCAAGCTCGGGAATGTCCTCCCTCCGCTCCTCGAGCGCCGGGACCGCGACGGGCACCACATTCAGCCGGTCGTAAAGCTCCTGGCGGAACCGCCCCGCGACGATCTCCGCCTGCAGGTCGCGCGTGGTCGAAGAGATGACGCGCAGGTCCACGCGCACCTTGTCCGATCCGCCCACGCGGCTGAACTGCTGTTCGGTCAGCACCCGAAGGATCTTCGACTGCGTGCCCGGCGGCATGTCGGCGACCTCGTCGAAGTAGACGACGCCGCCGTGCGCCTGCTCCAGCAGCCCCTTCTCCACGCCCCGCTCGGAGGTCTCGCGGCCGAAGAGTACCTCCTCCATCCGCTCGGGTTCGATCGAGGCGGAGGAAACGGTGACGAAGGGCCCGGTCGCGCGGCTGGAATTCAGATGGATGTAGCGCGCCGCCACTTCCTTGCCGGACCCCGGCTGGCCGGTCAGCATCACCCGCCCGTTGGACTTCGTGACCTTGTCGAGCTGGCCCCTCAGCGCGCGGAAGGCCGGCGAGGAACCGATCATCTCCGACGAGGTCACATCCCGGCGGCGGAGCGTGGCATTCTCGCGCCTCAGCCGCGAGGTCTCCATCGCGCGGCGGATGACGACGAGAAGCTGGTCGATGTTGAAGGGCTTCTCGACGAAGTCGTAGGCACCCTGCTTGATCGCCGCCACCGCGATCTCGATGTTGCCGTGACCCGAGATGATGATGATCGGCACGTCCGGGTTGTCGCGCTTCACCGTCTTGAGGATGTCGATCCCGTCCATCCGGCTGTCCTTCAGCCAGATGTCGAGGATCATCAGGGCCGGCGGCTCGCTGTTGATCTCGGCCATGCAGTCGTCGGAATTCGCAGCAAGTCGCGTCGCGTAGCCCTCGTCCTTCAGGATGTCCGAGATCAGTTCGCGGATGTCGCGTTCGTCATCAACAATCAGGATATCGCTCATGTCCTACCTCCGGCCGTTGCCGCGACTTTGTCCTTCTGTCCCCGGCCGGTCCGCGCCCGCGGCAGCCGGACCTCGGCCAGAGCGCCATGATGGGCGCTGCCGTCGAAAAGCGGCGCATCGCTCAAGGTGAGCGTGCCGCCATGTTCCTCGATGATCTTCTTCACGATCGAAAGCCCGAGCCCGGTCCCCTTCTCGCGCGTTGTCACATAAGGCTCGAAGAGCCGCGCGCGGTCCTCCGGAAGGCCGACCCCGTTGTCCTCGATCCGGATCGTCACCACGTCCTCTCCCGCCAGCATCGTCACGCGGACCTCCGGGGCATATCCAGATGGAGCACCCTTTTCGATCAGTGATTCAACGGCTTCCCCGGCGTTCTTTATAAGGTTCGTAACCGCCTGCGAAATCATCGTCGCGTCAAGCTCGGCGATGACCGGGGCCTCCGGCAACCGGGCGACCAGCCTCGCCCCGTGCAGCGACCCGTCCTGAAGTGTCACCGCGTCGCGCATGAGCTTCGTCAGGTCGTGCTCGCGCCGGTCGGGTTCCGGCATCCGCGCGAACTTGGAGAACTCGTCCACGATCCGGCGAAGGTCGCCGGTCTGTCGAACGATCACGTCGGTCATCTGTTCGAGAGAATCGGCCTCGTCGCCGACGAGCCGGATGAACTTCCGCTTGATCCGTTCGGCCGAAAGCTGGATCGGGGTCAGCGGGTTCTTGATCTCGTGCGCGATGCGGCGGGCAACATCGCCCCAGGCGGCCATCCGCTGCGCCGAGACGAGGTCGGTCACGTCGTCGAAGGCCACGACGTAGCCTTCGAGCCGCCCGTCGGCATTCCGGCGGATTGCCATGCGCACGAGGAGGCTTTCGAGCCTGCCGCCCCGGCTCACCTTGATCTCTTCCTGCGCGACCTCGCCGATGCCTTCGCGAAGCCGGTCGAGGAGGGCCGCGAACTCGGGCACTGCCTCTGCCAGCGTCCGGTCGTGATCGGTCGTCTCGTCGAGGTTCAGAAGCCGCGTGGCAGCGCGGTTCAGGAAGTCCAACCGCCCCTCCGCATCGAGCCCGATCACTCCGGACGTCACCGACGAGAGGACGGAATCGAAAAGCCGCCGCCGCCGCTCGGTTGCCCGGTGGCTGTCGATCAGCGCCTGCCGCTGGGAGTTCAGCTGCCGCGTCATCTGGTTGAAGACGCGGCCGAGCATTGCGATCTCGTCGTCGCCCTCCTCCTCGGCGACCTGCACCTCGAGGTCGCCCGCGCCCACCCGCTGCGCCGCCCCGGCAAGCCGCCCCACGGGGCGCGACAGCCGCTCGGCGAACCACAGACCCATCCAGATCGCGGCAAGAACGAGGATCAGCGCGAAGCCGATGTAGACGAGCCCGAACTCGAAGAGCACCCGCCCGCGCGAGGCTTCGAGCTGCTGGTACAGGCCGACCGTGGCGCGGGTGTCGTCCAGAAGGCTCAGGATCTGGCCATCCACGCCACGGCTGACGTAGAGATAGCGGTCAGCGAAGGCCGGCAGCGCGATCAGCGCACGGAATTCGTTGTTGGACCAGTCCTCGATCAGCACGGTTTCGCCGGCCTTCGCCCGCTCCAGCTCGGCCGCCGCCGGTTCCTCGAAGTCGAAGAGATAGCTGCGCTCCCCGCGCGCGCGGATCGTGCCGCTTCCGTCGATGACATAAGCCTCGCGCAGCCCGCGCTGGATGCGTGCCTGGCCTTGCGCCAGGATCTGGCGCAAGTCGCTGTCGGCGAGAAGGAAGGTGCTGCGCCTGGCGGTGTCGATGAAGTTCGCAAGCGCCGTGGCGTCGGTCACGAGATCCTGGCGGTGCTCGTTCTGGTAGGCCTCCGCCGCGGCGAGAGAGGTTCCGACGACGCCGCGAACCCGGTCCGAAAACCACCCTTCGAGCCCGATGTTGACGGTGAGCCCGGCAAAGACCGCGACGAGGATCGTCGGCACGAGCGCGATGCCCGCGAAGACGCCGGTCAGCCGCAGGTGAAGCCGCGAGCCGGCAGACTTCGCCCGCCGCGCCGCGATCATCCGCGCAAGGCGCGCCAGCACCATCCCGCCCAGGGCGAGGAAATAGACGAGGTCGGCGAGAAGGATCAGCCTGAGACCCGTCGAGTTGGCACCCTGCCCGAACGGTCCCAGCACGACGAAGGTGCCAACCGCGAGCAGCGGCCCGAGCACCACGAGCCCGAGCGTCACGGCGTTCTGAAAGCGCCGTTGTCTGCGGAGCCGGGTGAACCGGTCCCAGGATGTGCCGCGCGCAAGGCCCTGCACGAATTCGCCTCTTGTTTCCGGCCGTTTCCGCGGCCGCCGCCGACAGGTCGGTGGCTTCTCTGTCGGCTGACGCCGACGGGCCACAGTTCCTGTTGCCTTATTACATCAACTTCCGCCGCCGTGTCACGCGGATATCCAGATCGGTGATCTTCTTGCGCAGCGTATTGCGGTTGATGCCGAGGAGATCGGCGCATTTCGCCTGATTGCCGGCCACCGCATCGAGCGCGATCTCGATCAGCGGCCCCTCCATTTCCTTCAGGATACGGGCATAGAGGCCGGGTGGCGGAAGGCTGTCGTTGTGCAGGGCGAAGTAGCGGCGCAGGTGGCGGGCGATCGAGGCGGAAAGCCGCTCACCCTCGTCTGCCACGCCGGCGTTGAGGCTCTCGACGGGCGTGGCACCCAGCGCGGCCTCGACCTCGGCCCCGGTGATCTCCGGCTCCACCGAGGTCACGACCAGGCGCCGAAGCGTGTTCTCGAGCTGGCGGACGTTGCCGGGCCAGCGGTAGGCGCGGATGAGCGAGACCGCCTCCCTCGCAAGCCGGCGCGCCGTAGCCCCGTCGCGTTCGACACGCGCGAGGAAATGTTCGGCAAGAAGCGGGATGTCCTCCACCCGCTCCCTGAGTGCGGGCACGGCGAGAGTGACGCCGCCGATACGGTAGTAGAGGTCGCCGCGGAACGTGCCCGCCTCGAGTCGTGCGGCAAGTACCTTCTGGGTCGTCGCGATGATTCGCGGGGCATTCTCCGGAAGCGCGTCGAGCAGCCGCACGATCCGCCCCTGCGTCTCGGCGTCATAGTCGCCGATCTCGTCGAAGACGATCGTGCCGCCCCGCGCCCGTGCCAGCAGCGCCGACGGCCCGTCGATCCCCTGAAGATCGGCCGCCGCCGCGGTGACGAACGGCATGGTCCGGCGGTCGGAGAAGTCGTGGATCGCCCGTGCGACGAGCGACTTGCCCGTCCCCGATTCGCCGGTGATCAGCACCGGGAGGTCGGCGTTCATCACCCGCGCGACCAGCCGATAGAGTGCCTGCATCGCCGGCGTGCGTCCGACAAGCGGCAGGTCGTCGGCGGGCCGGGCCGCCGCAGGCTCCTGCACCGGGGCGGCGCGGCGCTTCCGGCTCAGCGCGCGCGCGGCGCGCTTCATCAGGTCGGGCAGGTCGAAGGGCTTCGGCAGGTAGTCGTAGGCTTCGGCTTCGGTCGCCTGGATCGCGGTCATGATCGTGTTCTGCGCAGAGATCACGATGACCGGCAATCCGGGGCGTTCCGCCGCGATCTTCGGCAGGGCCTCGATCCCGTTGCCGTCGGGCATGACCACGTCGGAAATCACCAGATCGCCCTTGCCTTCCTCCACCCAGCGCATGAGCGTCGTCAGCGACGAGGTCGCATGGACCTTGCAGCCCGCACGGGTCAGCGCCTGGGTCAGCACGGTGCGGATGGTGCGATCGTCGTCGGCGACAAGTACGGTGCCGTCCATCAGACCTTCTCCTTTGGTGTCGGGGCCGCGGTGCGGGGGGCCACGGGAAGCGACAGGCGAAAGACCGTCCGCCCGGGAACGGAATCCGCGGTGATCCATCCGTCATGGTCCGCCACGATCTTCGACACCAGCGCAAGGCCGAGGCCCGTGCCGTTCTCGCGGCCCGAGACGAAGGGGTCGAAGATCGACTCCGCGATCTCGGGCGGGATGCCGGGGCCGTCGTCGATGATCTCGATCTGCAAGGGCAAGGGGGTGCCGGCGCCGTCGACGCGACGGAGCCGCAGAGAATGGTCGTAGAAGGTATGGAGCCTGATGGTTCCCGGTTTTCCGCCAGAGGCTTCCGCGGCGTTCTTCAGGAGATTGAGGAGAACCTGAAGAAGCTGATCGGGGTCGCCCACCGTGGGCGGCAACGAAGGGTCGTAATCCTCGAGGATCGTCATGTGCGCCGCGAAACCCAGGAGCGCGGAGCGCCGCGCCCGGTCGAGGACATCATGGATATTCACCGCCCGCGCCTCCGGCGGGCGAAGGTTGCCGAACTGCTCGACCTGCTCGAGAAGCTTCAGGATGCGCCGCGTCTCGGCGACGATCAGGTCGGCGAGTTCCACGTCCTCGGGCGGCAGGTTCATCGACAGTAGCTGCGCGGCCCCGGTGATCCCGGCAAGCGGGTTCTTGATCTCGTGCGCCAGCATCTCCGCCATGCCGATGGCCGACCGCGCGGCGTGCTTCATGCCCTGTCCGCGGCCGATCCGTTCGGCGAACTCGCGCGGCGAGATGAGCAGGAGCACATGGCCCGGCGCGTCGGCGACCGGCGCGGCCTGGAGGTTGCAGATCACCGGCGCGCGTTCGCCGGTGCCCACGTCCACATCGTTGATGTAGAGTGAGGACTGGTTGGCGCGGACGCGGGCGAAGACCTCCTCCAGCGGCGCGGCCACCGCCAGGCGGTCGAAGACGGGCTGGCCCCGCAGCGCGCGGGCCGAGACATTGAGGAAGAGTTCGGCCGCCGGGTTCACATCGATCGCACGATCCCCTTCGTCGAGGAGGATGGCGGGAACCGGGAGCGAGGCCCAGAGCGTCGCGGCGGAAGGCAGGCTCATGCGGCACGCCTTTCCGGCGCCCCGCCAAAGGCGCGGGCGACGAGCGCCAGCACCTCCTCGGCAGAGCCGGCGACGAGCATCCGCGCCCGCAAGGCGGGCGCGACCGCGGCCTCGTCGGCATACCAGCCGAGGTGCTTCCGTGCGATCCGGACGCCGAGATCGCGCCCGTAGAAGCTCAACATGTCCTCGTAATGGCTTGAAATGTAATCGCCAAGTGCCGCGCCCTTGGGAACCGCCGGCGCGGGCGCGCCGCTCAGCCCTGCCGCGACCTCGGCAAGCCTCCACGGTGCCCCCCGCGCCCCGCGGCCGATCATGACCGCCGCGGCGCCTGACGCGGCCAGTGCGCTGCGGGCGCTGGCGAGGTCGCGGATGTCGCCGTTCGCCACGACCGGGAGGGACACCGCCGCGGCCACGGCACGGATCGCCGCCCAGTCCGCGGTCCCCGCGTAGAACTGCTGGCGGGTGCGGCCGTGCACGGTGATCATCCGCACGCCGGCAGCCTCGGCGCGCCGGGCGAGGTCGGGCGCGTTCACGCAGTCGGCGTCCCAGCCGAGACGGCATTTCAGCGTCACCGGCACCTCGACCGCGCCAACCACCGCATCGACGAGGCCCAGAGCATGGTCGAGGTCGCGCATCAGCGCCGACCCGGAAAGGCCGCCCGTGACCTTCTTCGCGGGGCAGCCCATGTTGATGTCGATCACGCGCGCGCCCATGTCGGCGACGATGCGCGCGGCCTCCGCCATGGCCCGCGCCTCGCGTCCCGCCAGCTGGACGGAGGTCGGCGTGCCGTCGGCGAGACCGAGGTCGCTGCGCGCCTTCGCGCGGACCGAGGGCCTTTCCGTGATCAGTTCCCCCGAGGCGACCATCTCCGAAACGACGAGGCCGGCGCCGAACGCGGCCACCCGGCGGCGGAACGGCAGGTCGGTGATCCCCGCGAGCGGTGCGAGAAGGACGGACGGATCGACTGCGATGTCGCCGATGGTCAGGGTCAAACGCCTAATCCTTGTGCAATTGCCTCCCGGATAATCGGGACGAACGGTTTTCGCAACCGAAACGGCGGGCCCGAGCGCAGCAATACGGCAATTGCCCGAAACTTCGGCACCGGCGGCGCCTTCGTGCCGGGTCAGGCGGCATTGCCGATGTGCGCGAGCCGGACTAGACGGAGACAAAGGGAGGGCCTCAGTGACCGACACCGCCGCTACCGCCATCGTGATCGTCGCCGCCGGCCGGGGCAGCCGCGCCGGTGGCGGCGAACCGAAGCAATGGCGTCGGATCGCGGGGCGCAGCGTGCTCGCGCGGGCGGTTGCCGCCTTCGCGCAGTTTCCGCGCATCGTCGTCGTCCTCCATCCCGATGACATGCTGCGCGGCGTGGCGGAGTTCGGGGGCCGCGTGACCCTGGTCGCCGGCGGCGAAAGCCGCACCGGGTCGGTGCGCAACGCGCTGGAATCTCTTGCCGGCGGCGACATCGCCCGGGTCCTCATCCATGACGGCGCGCGGCCCTTCGTCTCGCCCGCCGTCATCGCCCGCGTCGCAGCCGCGCTCGACCATGCGGATGCCGCCGCACCCGCCCTTGCGGTCACCGATGCGCTCT
>NZ_JAYRTX010000044.1:0-26227 GCF_041919395.1 Albidovulum sp. | reverse complement strand
TGCGGGTGGGAGCCGTTGTGCGAAACCGACACTTTGAGGGCGATTCAGCCCCGGCCAAGGTCGGCAGCCAGCCGGAAACCGATCCGCCGCGGTTCCTCCACCTCGGGCGCCTTCGGCAGCGCGCGGAGCATGACGTTGAGCTGCGAGACATGCTGGATGAGCTGCGTCCGCGCGCCGTCCTCGTCGCGGCCGTAAAAGGTCACGATATCGGGGTCGAAGTACCCGATGCCCTCGATCTGCAGCACACCGACGTCGCCGCCGGTGAAGCCCATCGCCACCTCGTGCTTGTCGTCGAGCTGGGCCTCGAAATTCTGGATGTAGAGGATCAGCCGCTCGTAGGCCCATTGCGCCGGGCTCTTCGCCTCCATCGGCTCGGCCGCCACCGCCTCCGGAAGGGGGCACATCTCGGCGGTCTTCGGCGCGTCGGGTGCCGTGTGGGCGACCCGTGCCCTGGGCAGCGCCGAAGCCTCGTGGACCTCGGCCGAGGTGCGGATTTCGTCCGTCAGGTCGGTTTTCGCCACAGCCATGCCCCGTTCGCATCGAGCACCCGCTCCACCCGCCCACGGTGGAGGAGATGGTTGAGATGCGCAACCGCCTCGACCAGCGCGAGGCCGAATTCCGCTTCGCCGATAGGCCGCTTGAAGAGCGGAACGAAGCACTCCGCCGCCGTGCGCGGCCGGGCAAGGTGATCCATAAGCCTGTCGAGCGCGCCGCGGTGGTTCTCGATCATCTGGCTCAGCCGCAGCGGCAGTCCGGTAAACGGGAGCTTGTGGCCCGGCAGGACGAAATGGCGGGGATCGGCGAAACGCTGGAAGGCGGCGCAGCTGTCCAGCCACTCTCCCACCGGATCGGCCAGGGGTTCGCTCGCGTAGACGCCGAGGTTGGCCGAGATCGACGGCAGAAGCTGGTCGCCGCCGATGACGAGCGGCCCGCCCTTTTCCCAGAGCGTCGCGTGTTCCGGCGCGTGGCCGTGTCCGACACGCACGATCCATCCGCGCCCGCCTGCGGTGATCTTGCTGCCATCGGCGATCCGCGTGAAGCCGAGGGGAAGCGGCGACACGACGTCACAGAAGTTGAAGGGACGTTCGGCAGCGCGGCTGGAGAGCATGCCGGACGGCATGCCGGCGCGGCGCCAGAATTCCAGCGTTTCGGCCGCCGGCACGGGATGTTCGTCGAGCGTGAGCATCCGTGCGAAGAGCCAGGAGGTACGGGTCGTGACCAATTCGGCCCCCTGCGCCTGGAACCATCCGGCAAGGCCGATGTGATCGGGGTGGTAGTGGGTCACGATCACCCGGCGCACAGGGCGACCGGCGAGCGGGCCGGCAAGCACCGCCTGCCAGATCGCGCGGGCCTTCTTCGTGTCGAGCCCGGTATCGACGAGGGTCCAGCCGTCTCCGTCGTCAAGGGCGAAGACATTCACATGGTCGAGCGCCATCGGCAACGGCAGGCGCAACCAGTGGACGCCCTGGGCGACCTCGGTCGCGGCGCCGGGCGTCGGCGGCTCCGCGAAAGGATAACGGATCCCCTCCTCGACCACGGCAGTCACGACGCCAGCGCCTCGGGCGTCAGGTCGAAGAGCGCCCCTGCCCCGTCCCTTGCCTCGGCGAGGCAGGCCGCGAACTGCGGCAGAAGCCGGTCGATATGGACCCGCGCCAGCGCGCTGCGCGGACCCTGGCCCCCTTCGGCTACGGCCGCGCGCAGGTGGAAATGCGCGCCGAGCACGCGGGCGAAGGCCCTGAGATAGGGCACGGCGCCGGCGTAGCGGTCAGGCATGGCGCGGCCAGTCATCGCCTCGGTCGCCTCGCGCAGCGTCTCGGCCGCGGACCAGACGTTGCCGGCGAGGTCGGGCAAGCGCGCCCGCGCGGCCTCCGCCCCCGCCTCGATCTCCTCGAGCAGCCGATACGCGGCCTCGCCCCCGTCCATCATCTTGCGGCCGACGAGGTCCATCGCCTGGATGCCGTTCGTCCCCTCGTAGATCGCCGTCACCCGCACGTCGCGCCAGAACTGGGCGACGCCGGTTTCCTCGACATAGCCCATGCCGCCATGGACCTGCATCGCCATGGAGGCGACATCGCAGCCCACGTCGGTGCCGTAGGCCTTGGCGATGGGCGTGAGGAGGGCCGCGCGGGCGTGCCAGTCGCCCTCGCCCGTCGCCTGCGCCATGTCGGTTGCGGTGGCGCAGGCCAGCGCGATGGCGCGGGCGGCGAAGACCTCCGCCCGCATCGTGGCGAGCATCCTCCGCACGTCGGGATGGTCGATGATCGGCCCCATCTGCCGTCGGTCGGCGGCATAGGATGCGGCTGCCTGGCAGGCGGCCTCGGCGACGCCGACACCCTGCACGCCGACGGCAAGGCGGGCATTGTTCATCATCGTGAACATCGCGGCCATGCCGCCCTGCTCCGCGCCGACGAGCCAGCCGGTCGCGCGGTCGTAGTCCATCACGCAGGTCGGCGAGCCGTGGAGGCCGAGCTTGTGTTCCAGGCTGACGACATTCACGCCGTTCCGGATGCCCGGCTTGCCGTTCGCGTCGGGGATGAACTTCGGCACCAGGAAAAGGCTGATCCCCTTGGTCCCGGCGGGGGCGCCGGGAAGGCGGGCGAGGACAAGATGACAGACGTTCTCCGTCATGTCGCAGTCGCCCCAGGAGATGAAGATCTTCTGGCCGGTGACGGCATAGGTGCCGTCGCCATTCGCTTCGGCCTTCGTTCTCAGCGCACCGACGTCGCTTCCCGCCTGCGGTTCGGTCAGGTTCATCGTGCCCGACCATTCGCCCGAAATGAGTTTCGGCAAGTAGAGCGCCTTCATCTCCGCGTTCGCGTGGTGGTCGAGGGCCTCGATCTGCCCCTGGGTCAGCAGCGGGTTGAGCCCGAGCGCGAGGCAGGCGCCTGACATCATGTCGTGAATGGCCATGTTCAGCGCCTGCGGCAGGCCCATGCCGCCATGTTCCACCGGCGCGCTGACACCGATCCAGCCGCCCTCCGCGATCTGGCGGAAGGCCTCGGCGAAGCCGGGGGTGGAGCGGACGGCCCCATTCTCCAGCCGCGCAGGGTGAAGATCGCCCGCGCGTTGCAGCGGGGCCATGACCGTGTCGCAGAGGCGCGCCGCCTCCGTCAGGATCGCCTCCACGAGGTCCGGGGTTGCCTCGGCATACCGGCCGGTCGCGGCGACCGGGGCAAGCGGCACGACCTGGTCGAGGATGAATTGGATATCGCCCAGGGGCGCGCGGTAGGGCATCGGTTCCTCCTCCTCGCCTTGGCAAGTGCGGCCCCGGCGCGTATGTCACGGGTTCCGGGGCCATGATTGCCGCAAGGTCACGCCCCTTCAACCGGGACGCTGCGTCACGGGGACGCTGCGGCAGCGAGTCGGGGAGCGTGCGGTGACCGAAATATTGAATGCCGACGCGGCGGGGCTGGCGCGGGCAGCGGCTCTCCTGTCTCAAGGTGGGCTCGTCGCCTTCCCGACCGAGACGGTCTACGGCCTTGGCGGCGACGCGCGGTCGGACCTTGCGGTCGCGCGGATATTCGAGGCCAAGGGGCGCCCGCGGTTCAACCCGCTCATCGTCCACGTGGCCGACATGACGATGGCGAAAGAGGTCGCCCTGTTCGACGCGCGAGCCGAGAGGGTGGCCGGGGCGTTCTGGCCGGGCCCGCTGACGCTGGTCCTTCCGCTGAGGTCGGGGGCGCGGATTTCCGACCTCGTCACGGCGGGCCTTTCCACCGTCGCGGTGCGGATGCCGGCGCATCCCGTGGCGCGCGCGCTCCTCTCCGCCTTTGGCGGTCCCGTGGCGGCGCCTTCGGCCAACCCGTCGGGGAAGGTCAGCCCGACGCGCGCGGAACATGTGATCGCAGGTCTGTCCGGCCTCATCGCCGCGGTGGTCGACGGCGGGCCCTGCGCGGTCGGGGTGGAATCGACGATCCTCGGGCTGACCGGCGACCCCGAACTCCTGCGACCGGGCGGGATTCCGGCCGAGGCGCTGGAAGCCTGCCTCGGCACGCCGCTGCCCGAGGGCGGCAGTGCGGCCAAACCCAGCGCGCCGGGCCAGCTTGCCTCGCACTACGCGCCCTCGGCACCGATACGGCTGGGCGCGACCCGCCCCGAGCCGCGTGAGTTATGGATCGGTTTCGGACCCGATGCGCGGGGTGCCGACCTCAATCTCTCGCTCACCGGCGATCTCGTGGAGGCGGCGGCCAACCTCTTTCACTTCCTGCGCGAGGCCGACGCCCGCACCGAGGGGACGATCGCCGTTTCACCGATCCCGGAGAGGGGACTCGGCCGCGCGATCAACGACAGGCTGCGCCGCGCTGCCGCGCCACGGCACTGACGGGTCCGAAGGTCAGGCGCGCCCCGCCGCCGATGACAGGGTGAGCGGATCAACCCCGATGCTTTTCAGGGCGCCGCTCCATTTCTCGCCGTCGCGGCTGGAAAACACCAGATCGGGCGCGGCCTCGCAGGTCAGCCAGCCGTTCGCGAGAATCTCGTCTTCAAGCTGCCCCGGCCCCCAGCCGGCGTAACCGAGCGCGAGCAGCGAGGCGGCCGGGCCGCGCCCGGCTGCAATCGCTTCTAGGATGTCGACCGTCGCGGTCATGCCGAAGCGGTCATCGACCTTCAGCGTGCTGCCTGTACCGGCGTAGTCGCCCGAATGCAGGACGAAACCACGCGCATTCTCCACAGGTCCTCCGAAATGTACCCTGATCTCGCGCGAGCGGTCGCTGCGCTCGATGCCAAGCTGCTCGGCGAGGCGGTCGAAGGTCAGACCGCCGGCCGGCTTGTTGACAATGAGCCCCATCGCGCCATCCTCGGAATGGGCGCAGAGGAAGACGACGCTGTACTCGAAGCGGGGATCGCCCATTCCGGGCATGGCGATCAGAAGCTTTCCGCTGAGGTTCATCGCATGGCCTCCTGACCCGAATGTCGGGTGAGTCCCGAAGCGACGCAAGGGGTCGCCGTTCGCGCCGCCGCCCAAAACTCTTCGTGAGTTGCCGCCTTGCCGCTTCCAATCGGCGGCGGCTTGCCTACTTTGGGCGGTATGACGTTTCCTGCCGCCTGCTCCGTCGCGCTTCTCGCGCTCGCCGCCCCCGCCATGGCGCAGGAGGTGCCGCCGAACGTCGTGTCGGCCAGCATCCGCGAAGGCTGGCGGACGGACTCGGGCACTCAGATGGCTGCACTGGAACTTCGGCTTGCACCCGGCTGGAAGACCTACTGGCGCGCGCCAGGCGAGGGCGGAATCCCGCCCGAGTTCGACTGGTCGGGTTCGTCCAACATCGGCGGAGTGGCCTTCCACTGGCCAAAACCGGAGGTCTTCGAACTCAACGGCATGCGCAGCTTCGGCTACCACGGGTCGCTGGTCCTGCCGATCGAGTTCCGCCCGGCCGCGGCGGGAGAGCCGGTGCACGTCCGGGCGGAAATCGACCTCGGCGTCTGCAACGAGATCTGCGTGCCGATGACAGTGGTCGTTTCGGCCGATCTCGCCGCCGGGGGAACGCCCGATCCGGTGATCCGCGCCGCGCTTGCCGAGATGCCGGAGCGCGCAGATGAGGCCGGACTGACGGCGGCGCGGTGTGAGGCGGAGCCGATCCGGGACGGGGTGAGACTGACCTCGCGGCTTGCTCTGCCGCGCCTCGGGCCCGACGAGATCGCGGTGGTGGAACTCGCCGACCGGAGCGTCTGGGTCTCGGCGGCCGAGACGCGGCGCAACGGCGGCGAACTCAGCGCCACGGCCGACCTTGTGCCGGCCGATGCCCAGCCCTTCGCGCTTGACCGCTCCGCTGTCCGCATCACCCTGTTCGGGAGCGGTGGCCGCGTCGTCGAAGTGCAGGGCTGCACGGGGTGATCGCGGCTCAGCCGCGCGCGGCGCGTCCAAGACGCAGCGCGGCGACAATCCAGACCAGGCCAAGCGCGGCGGCCGAGGCCGCGGCAAAGCTCAGGAAGGCTGGGGCATACCCCTCTCCGGCCAGAAGCGCCGGCCCCAGAAGGGCGGCGAACAGCACCGCGAGGATCACCACGGCCGCCCGCAGGTAACCGCGCACGGGCCCCCGCCGCGCGCCGCGGCGGAAGGCGGCAAGGCGGCGGCCGACATCGGCTTGCACGACCAGAAGGGCGGGCACGACGAGCAGGACGAGCAGCATGCCGAAGCCGAGGCCGTAACAGAGCGTCACCACCGTGGGCTTCAGGAACTGCGCCTGACGGGAGGTTTCGAACAGCAGCGGGGCAAGCCCGATCACCGTCGTCGCGGTCGTGAGGAAAACCGCCCTCAGCCGGTCGGCCACGGCGTCGATGACCGCGGGAATGAGGGGGCGTCTGGCCGCATATTCGTCCACGGTACTGATGAGAACGATGGCGTCGTTGACGATGATGCCCGACATGCCGATGAGGCCCACGACCGAGAACATCGACAGCGGCAGGTCCCAGACTGCATGACCGTAGATCGCGCCGATGAGGCCGAAGGGGATGACCGCCATGACAACGACGGGGCGTGTCCAGCTCGAGAATACCCAGGCAAGGATGACATAGATTCCCACGAGTGCCGCGGCGAAGCCGGTGGTCGCCTCGCTTAGGAACGTATCCTCCTGCTCGCTGAGGCCGGCGAGGTTGTAGCCGACGCCGTGTCTCGCCGCGATTTCGGGCAGGATGTCGCGGTTGAGCGTATCGAGGATCGCGGCAACACGTTCCGGGTCGTCCTCGGCAATGTCGCCGGTCACGGTCACGACGCGGTCGCCCCCTTCGCGCCTTATGCGGGAAAAGCCGCTTTTCGGCTCGACAGTGACAATGTCGGCAAGCGGCACATACGCGCCCTCGGGCGTACGCATCAGCATCCGGTCGAGAAAGTCGGCGGTGACCTCGCCCGACGCCAGTTCGACCGTCACATCGACGGTACGGGTCCCCTCCGGGAAGCTCGCCGCGGTGATGCCGTTCAGCCGGGCGCGCAATTCGCGACCGAGGTCATCGACCGTGAAGCCCAGCGCGCGCCCCTGCGGAGTAAGATCGAGGATAAGCTCGTCCTTGTCGTAGGGCAGCGAATCCTCGAGCGCAGAGATTTCCGGGAACGGTGCAAGCGCATGCTTCAGATCCTCGGCGGCTGCCTTCAAGACGGCCGCCTCGGGCCCGGTGAGCTGCACGTCGAGCGCGTCGCCTCCGGGGCCGTGCCGCCAGCCGCGGAAGGAGAGTTCCTCGAGGAAGGGATGGTGCGGCGCGGCTTCCTGCAGAGCGGTGACGAACTCCGAACCGGTCCAGGGCCTGAGGTCGGGATCGACGAGTTCGATCGAGATCGAGCCCAGAAGATCGCGATCCTTGCCCTGTGCGCTTTCGAGCGGCCGGAAGGCATTGGAGCCGACCTGTGCGATGACATAGTTCAGGGGCTCGACCCCGTAGCGGTCGCGGAAATCGGCAGCGACCTCTTCGGTCGCGTGCTGCAGGGCCCGCATGACCTCCAGCGTATCGGCGCGCGTCGCGCCGGCGAGCATCGTGAAATTGCCCGTGATGGCGGCCTGTTCGGGCGAGGCGAAGAACTGCCAGCGCACCTCTCCCTTCAGGAACAGTCCGCCCGAATAGGCCAGTAGCGCGAGCGCCCCCGCGAGAACCGGGTAGCGCGCCACGATGACGCCGGCCACGAGAGGGCGCATGACCTTGTCGCGCACCCAGCCGAAGCCCCGGTTCACCAGTCGGCTCGGCGCGTCGTACCACCGCCGGCGCCCGGCCGAGGTCAGCGCGTGGGCCATGTGGTTGGGCAGGATCAGAAACGCTTCGAGAAGCGAGGCGGCGAGCACAACCGCGACGGTGAAGGGAATGTCCCGGATCATCTCGCCGAAGCGACCGGTGATCGCCATGAGACCGAGGAAGGCGACAATGGTCGTCGCCGTCGAGGAGAAGACAGGCGCCGCCATGCGCCGCACCGCCGTCTCGGCCGCGACGACGGGCGCCTCGCCCAGCCGCCGGAAGCGGAAATCGGCGTGTTCGCCGACCACGATCGCGTCATCGACGACGATCCCCGTAGTCAGGATCAGCGCGAAGATGGAGATCATGTTCAGCGTGAGCCCGAAGAGATGCATCATCGCCACGGCCGCGAGCATCGCCACCGGAATGCCGGCCGCGACCCAGAGGGCCGTGCGGGCGTTAAGGAAAAGAAAGAGCATCGCCAGCACCAGACCGAGCCCCATCAAGCCGTTGGCGATCAGGATCTCGAGCCGGGCGATGATGTCCTGAGAGCGGACGCGCGTCATGTCGATGGTGACGCCCTTCGGCAGGCCCGGGCGCATCTCCTCTGCGACCTGCTCCACCTTTCGCTGGATCTCGATCGCGTCGCCGTCGGCCGAACGGTCGGCGCGAAGCGCTATCGCGGGATTGTCGCCCACGAAGTAGGCCTGCTTGCCGGTGCCGCCGCTGTCGGTGATCACGGCCACCTCGCCAAGCGTCAGCGAGGTTCCGTCAGGCTTCGACTTGAGCACGATCTGCCGCAGCGCCTCGGGCGTCCGGCGTTCGGCCCCGGTCCGCAGACGGGCCGTGCCGCTGGCGATGGAGCCGGCCGGATCGGCAGCCGTCTCGGCAGCGATGCGGGCCGAAATGTCCGACAGCGTCAGGTCGTGCCGCATGAGCTCGGCCATCGGCACTTCGACGGTGAGTTCGGGGGCCGCGAGACCCTCGATCGTCGCCCGCGTCACGCCGGCCCGATAGAGCCGGTCGAGAAACTCGTCGGCAATGCGCAGCAGCTGGTCGGGTGCCACCGGCCCGGTGACCACCATGTCGGTCACCCGGTCGCGCCAGCCGTTGCGGCGGATGACGGGCTGGTCGGCATCGTCGGGCAGGTTGGTCACGCCGGCGACGGCAGTCTCCACCTCGCTCACCGCGCGGCTCATGTCCCAGCCCGGTTCGAAATCGAGCGTGACCTCGCCGAAGCCTTCGCGCGAGATTGCCAGGCTGTCGGACACGCCCTCGACCGCGAGAAGCCCGGGCAGGAGGAGCTGGATCACGCCCCGGTCCACGTCCTCGGCGCCGGCGTCGTCCCAGGTGACGGCGACGTTGACCTGCTGGACGACGACGTCGGGGAAGTACTGCGCACGCATCTGCGGCAAGGCGGCAAGTCCCGCCGCCAGAAAGAGCGCGAGCACGAGGTTGGCAGCCGTGGCATGACGGGTGAAGTAGGAGAGAATCCCGCCCGCCGCCGCCAGCCGGTCGTGCCGTGCCGCCATGGGCTCAGCCCCCCATCCGGGCTTCGAGCCGGTCCACGACCTCGCTCGGGACGCGCGCCTCGCGTAACCGGGCAAGGACCTCCGCCTTTGCGGCGTCGGACATGGCGGCGCTGTCTTCGACATAGGCGATGAGCGCGGCGCGGCGCTCGGGCGAAAGCTCGACGAAGGCGACCGGCTCGCCGTCCGCGCCGGAAAGGCCCGAATCCTGGTCGCGCACCGGCCGCACGAGAATCCCTGCGCCCAGAAGCGCCGTCCGCTCCAGCACGATCTCGCGGCCGGACAGCGCGCCCACCCGCAAGATCACCGCATCGCCCTGCCGGCGGAGGATATCGGCCGGCACCGCCTCCAGCCGGTCGCCCTCGCCGAGGACGAGAACGGTGCCGTCGGTGCCGAGTGCCTGCGCAGGCACGAGCGCGACGCCATCAATCGGCGGCTCGGCGATTTCGAGCGTCACGAAGTCGCCCGGCCGGAAGCCGGGGGCCTCATCGAGCGTGGCGAATACCAGCCGGCCGCTCAGCCCGGCACCTACTGCCGCGTCGACGCGGGCAAGCCGGCCCGCGGCTTCGAGCCGCCCGCCGGGCACATCGAGCGCAGCTGTCACGGGCAAGGGGCGCAGCCGCCCGGCCTCGTCGATCAGCCGCGCGAATTGCGCCGTCGAAAGCCGGACCGCGACTTCGAGCGCCGTCGGGTCGATGAGTTCGCCGAGCTTCTCGCCATTCGCGACAAGCCCGCCGGCGACCGCCGTGACACCGGACAGCACGCCGGCGAAGCCCGCGCGGAGTTCGGTGTCGGCCAGCCGCCGCTCGGCTTCGGCCAGTGTCAACCGTGCCGCGTCGATGGCGGCCGCCGCCTTGTCGGTTCGCGCCTCGGCCAGCGCCAGGGCCTGCCGCCGCGAGACGACACCCTGACTGGCGCCGGACATGGCGAGTTCCGCCGCCTCCATGTCCGCCGCCATGCCGAGACCGCGCGTGCCGAGTTCCTTCTGCCGGTTGAGCGCCTGCGCCCGCAGCGCGCGCTGATCCTCGGCCGCGGCCAGATCGTCTCGCGCGAGGACGAGCGCGCGGGCGGCATCGCGCGCCTCGACCTCGGCCTGCCGGAGCTGGGTCTCGGCGATGTCGCGCGCGGATTGCGCGTCCGCCGGGTCGATGCGCACCAGAAGCTGGCCCGCCGCGACGGCAGTTCCGTCGGCGAATTCGGGCACCAGTTCCACGATTTCCCCTGCCGAGGCCGACCGCAGTTCCAGCCGCCGGCTCGCACGGACCTCGCCGTAGGCGGTCATGAGCGGCGCAATCCGTTCGGGCCTCAGCGTCATCACCCGCGCCGTGAAGGCGCGTTCCTCGGCCGGCTTCGCCGGAGGTGCGGGCGCGGTGCTGATCTCGATCGCCGTCTTCAACTCCATCGCGCCGATGGCCAGAAGGGCCAGTGTCAGCGCGGCGAGGAAGAGACCGACGAGGCTGCGGGTCAGAAAACGCATGAAATCCGTCTGGTTAGCGCCCGCCGAGCATCCTACCCCGGCAGGCCGGCCGCTCCAAGCGCGAAAGCGCGCCCACACGGGGGTGTTAACGGCGGCGTTACCTGCCCCGCAGGTGCTCGTCGAGCCTCGGCATGATCTCGACGAAGTTGCAGGGGCGGTGGCGATAGTCGAGTTGCCACTTCAGGATCTCGTCCCAGGCATCCTTGCAGGCGCCGGGGCTGCCCGGCAATGCGAAGAGATAGGTGCCGCCGGCGACGCCGCCGGTGGCGCGGCTTTGCACCGCGCTGGTGCCGATCTTCTGCATCGAGACGATGGTGAAGACCGTGGCGAAGGCCTCGATCTCCTTCTCGTAGACGTCGCGGTGGGCCTCCACCGTGACGTCCCGCCCTGTCAGACCGGTGCCGCCGGTCGACAGGACCACGTCCACCCCCGGATCGGCCACCCAGGCGCGGAGCTGGGCGGCGATCTCTGCGCGCTCGTCCCGCAGCACCTTGCGGTCTGCAAGGACGTGGCCGGCCTCCGTCAGCCTTTGCACCAGCGTGTCGCCCGACCGGTCTTCCGCCAGCGAGCGGGTATCGGACACCGTCAGGACGGCGATGCGGACCGGGATGAAGGTCTTAGTGTCGTCGATGCGGCTCATGTGCGGCTGTCCCATGCGAGCTTGGCAGCCAGAAGCCCGAAGACCGAGGCCGAGGCAAGGCGGAGCACGCGTTCGACCCTGAGGTCGCGCGCCATTGCCCGGCCGAGTCCGCCCGCGCCGAGGCCGACGGCCGCGTTGATGACGAAGCCCCCGATGGCGATCACCGAACCGAAGATCACGAACTGGCCGAAGATGGCGCCCCGCGCTGGGTCAACGAACTGCGGAATGAAGGCGAGGATGAAGAGAATCACCTTCGGGTTCGAGATGTTGACGAGGAAACCGTCGCGGAACGCGCGCGCTGGCCGGACGGCGGCGGTTCCCGCGGCGCCGAGCGGAGCGCGGAGCGTGCGCAGCGCCAGCCACAGCAGATAGGCGATCCCCGCCCAGCGGATGGCATCGAAGAGCCCGGGCAAAGAGCCGACGAGCGCGCCGAGACCGAGGCCGGCCAGCGCCACGTTGGCCATCGAGCCCGCCGAAATGCCGGCGCTCGCCGCGACGGCGGGGCGCGGACCGCCGCGCATCCCCTGCGCGAGACAGAACATCATGTCCGCCCCCGGCGTGAGGTTCAGCGCGAGCGCGGCCGGGACGAAGGCCGCAAGGGTCAGGGGATCGACGATCATGGCATCTCCTTCATGCGCGCCTTGACCTCGAGAAGGTCGGCCCAAGCCTCCCGTTTGGCTGCGGGGTTGCGGAGGAGGTAGGCGGGGTGCGTCATCGGCATCGCGGGGCAACCGAAGGCCTGCGCCCACTTGCCGCGCAGCCTCAGGATACCCTTCTGGCCGAGCGCCGCCGCGCAGGGCGTGTTGCCCATCAGCACGAGCAAGGCAGGGTCCGCAAGCTCGACATGCCGGGCCAGGAACGGCAGCATCATCGCGATTTCGGCCGGCTCGGGGTCGCGGTTCGAGGGCGGCCGCCAGGGCATAACATTGGTGATGTAGAGCGCCTCGGCCCTGTGGCGCGCGGTCCGCGAAAGCCCGATCGCCGCGAACATCCGGTCCAGAAGCTGGCCGGCACGGCCGACGAAGGGCCGGCCTTCGAGGTCTTCCTCTCGTCCCGGTGCCTCGCCGATTATCATGACGCGAGCCTCCGGGTTGCCGTCGGCGAAGACGAAGTTGCGCGCGCCCTTCTTCAGGTCGCACAGGTTATAGGCGGACTGGATTTCGGCCAGCGTCTCAAGGCTGGTCGCCCGCCCCGCGTCAACCCTCGCCACGGCAACCGGATCGACCTCAGCGGTAGCGGACGCCGTGACGACCGGCGAGGCGGGCCCCGGTGCCTCGGCCTTCGCCTCGTAGCGGTTTACCGGCGCGTCCCCGATGGCCTCGTCCGCACCCATTTCCGCCTGCCATTCGAGAAGCGCCCGGGCGGCGTGGAAGTCGAGAGTGACGAGGGGTGAGTCCATGGCGCCGAAGCTATGCCCCCGCCCCCGCCCCCGCAAGCGCCCGCATTCGCCGTTGCCCGCCTCCCGTTCCTTTGCCATAAGCGGCTGAGCCGGGGACCGGAGGCCTTCATGACATTCCGCGCGCGTCACCTTCTGGGAATCGAACACCTTGCCCCGGAGGAGATTCGCGCCGTCCTCGACCTTTCCGAGAAATACGTCGAACTGAACCGGCGCACGGTGAAGCATGCCGACGCGCTCGAAGGCATGACCCAGATCAACATGTTCTTCGAGGCCTCCACGCGGACTCAGGCGAGCTTCGAACTGGCGGGCAAGCGGCTCGGCGCCGACGTGATGAACATGTCGATGCAGCATTCGAGCGTGAAGAAGGGCGAGACGCTGATCGATACCGCGCTGACCCTGAACGCCATGCATCCCGACCTGCTGGTGGTCCGACACCCGGCCTCGGGCGCGGTCGATCTTCTGGCGCAGAAGGTCAACTGCGCGGTGCTGAACGCCGGCGACGGGCGGCACGAACACCCGACGCAGGCGCTGCTCGACGCGCTGACCATCCGCCGCGCCAAGGGCCGCATCCAGCGCCTGACGGTGGCGATCTGCGGCGACATCGCCCATTCCCGGGTGGCGCGGTCGAACCTGATCCTGCTCGGCAAGATGGAAAACCGCCTGCGCCTGATCGGCCCGCCGACGCTGATGCCCTCGGGCGTCCAGGACCTCGGCTGCGAAGTCTACGAGGACATGGCGGCAGGGCTGAAGGGTTGCGACGTGGTGATGATGCTGCGCTTGCAGAAGGAGCGAATGGACGGCGGCTTCATCCCGTCCGAGCGGGAGTATTATCACCGCTACGGCCTCGACGCCGAAAAGTTGGGCTTCGCCAAGGAGGACGCCATCGTCATGCACCCCGGCCCGATGAACCGGGGCGTGGAGATCGACGGGGAGCTTGCCGACGACATCAACCGGTCGGTGATCCAGGACCAGGTCGAGATGGGCGTCGCGGTGCGGATGGCCTGCATGGACCTCCTGGCGCGGAACCTGAGGGCGGAGCGCGGACGGCAGGCGGTGGGGGTGATGGTGTGAGCAACTGGCATCAGTATATTGGCTTGTCTGCCACGTGCTTTTTCTTCTCTGCTGTTTCTCAGTTCATTATTGTCGACTGGCCGAACTGTGCGTTTGCGGGAGTGGGCGCTCCGTTGGCGTTTTGCGCTGCCGGTTGTGGAGTCGTGATGGGGTATGGCCGAGTCTTCGGTTCCGTGTTCGAGAGCGACGAAGGTTCACGAGATTCTTTGAGTAGGCTTATTGCCTTCTTTCTTGGGGCTTGGACCGCACTCATCGTTTCAATTCCTCCGGTTTGGGCAGGTGAGGTGGCAGGCAGAAAGTTGTCGGGGATGCTTCTTAATATCTCCGACTCGCAGTTGTGCGCTCAGCCATGATGACCACCCTCCTCACCAACGCCCGCCTGATCGACCCCGAGGCGCTCACCGAAACCGCCGGCAGCCTGCTGATCGAGAACGGCCAGATCGCCGCCATCGGCGACGCCCCCGCGCCCAAGGGCGCCACCACCATCGACTGCCGCGGCAAATGCCTCGCCCCCGGCATCGTCGATCTGGGCGTCAAGATCGGCGAGCCGGGAGAGCGGCACAAGGAATCGTTCCGCTCCGCCGCCCTCGCCGCCGCCGCCGGGGGCGTCACCACCATCATCGCCCGGCCCGACACCAACCCGGCCATCGACACGCCCGAGGTGCTGGAATTCGTCACCCGCCGCGCGGCCGAGGCGAGCCCCGTTCGCATCCGCCACATGGCCGCGCTGACCAAGGGCCGCGAGGGGCGGGAGATGACGGAGATCGGGTTCCTCCTCGACGCCGGCGCCGTGGCCTTCACCGATTGCGACCATGTCGTCAGCGACACCAAGGTGCTGGCCCGCGCGCTCACTTACGCAAAATCGCTTGGCGCGCTCGTCATGGGCCATCCGCAGGAGCCGGTCCTGTCGGCGGGCGCGGCCACGACCTCCGGCAAGTTCGCATCCCTGCGCGGCCTGCCCTCCGTCAGCCCGATGGCCGAGCGGATCGGCTTCGACCGCGACATGGGCCTGATCGAGATGACCGGGGCGAAGTACCATTTCGACCAGATCACCACCGCCCGCGCCCTGCCGCCCCTGGAGCGCGCCAAGAGGAACGGTTTCGACGTGACGGCGGGCACCTCGATCCACCACCTCACGCTCAACGAATTCGACGTCGGCGACTACCGCACCTTCTTCAAGGTCAAGCCGCCCCTCAGGTCCGAGGATGACCGGGTGGCGGCCGTGGAGGCGGTCGCCTCGGGCCTGATCGACATCATCTCGTCGATGCACACGCCGCAGGACGAGGAATCGAAGCGCCTGCCCTTCGAGGAGGCCGCGAGCGGTGCGGTGGCGCTCGAGACCTTCCTGCCCGCCGCGATGCGGCTTTACCATGCCGGGCAGCTGACGCTGCCGCAGCTTTTCCGGGCGATGGCGCTCAACCCCGCGAAGCGCCTCGGCCTGCCGCAGGGGCGGCTTGCGGTCGGCGCGCCGGCCGACCTGGTGCTTTTCGATCCCGACGCGCCCTTCGTCCTTGACCGCTTCACGCTCCGCTCCAAGTCGAAGAACACGCCCTTCGACGGGCAGCGGATGGAGGGCCGGGTCATCGGCACCTGGGTCGACGGCATCAGGGTTTTCGGCGGGGAGGCTTGAATTGCCCGAAATCACAACCGGCGCGGCGGCGCTGATCCTGACGGCCGTGCTGGGCTACCTGCTGGGCTCGATCCCGTTCGGGGTCGTCGTGACGAAAGTCATGGGCCTCGGCGACCTCAGGCAGATCGGTTCCGGCAACATCGGCGCGACCAACGTGCTTCGGACCGGCAACAAGCCAGCGGCGCTCGCCACGCTGCTCTTCGACGGCGGCAAGGGCGCGGTCGCGGTGCTGCTCGCGCGGGCTTGGGCGGGCGAGGACGCGGCCCAGCTTGCCGCACTCGCCGCCTTCCTCGGCCATCTCTTCCCGGTCTGGCTGAAGTTCAAGGGCGGCAAGGGCGTCGCGACCTTCCTCGGCACGCTTCTGGCGCTTGCCTTCCCCGTCGGGCTCGCGGCCTGCGCGACATGGCTCGCGACCGCGCTCGTCAGCCGGATCTCGTCGCTCTCGGCGCTCGTCGCCTCGGCGACGGCGTTCATCTGGGCGGCGCTCCTGGGCCATGGCAGCATGGTGATCCTGATCGTCACGCTCGCCACGCTCGTCTTCTGGCGCCACCTGCCGAACATCGAGCGGCTGAAGGCCGGGACGGAGCCCCGGATCGGCGGGAAGAAGTAGCCCCCGGCCGCCCGCCTCAGCCCTGTCCCGCCGCCATCAGCGCCGCGCGGAGGTCGCTCCATTCGTTGCAGGTGCCGCAGAGCGCGGCGAGGCGGTTGAGATTGGCCCTGGCGCTTGCGTAGTCGCCGATCTCGACGAACATCTCGCCCTGGTATTCCAGCGCGCCGAGGTGCTTCGGATCGGCCTTCAGCGCCGCGCCGTACCAGCGCGCGGCCTCGGCC
Organism: Albidovulum sp.; assembly: GCF_041919395.1. Classification (NCBI taxonomy): domain Bacteria; kingdom Pseudomonadati; phylum Pseudomonadota; class Alphaproteobacteria; order Rhodobacterales; family Paracoccaceae; genus Albidovulum; species Albidovulum sp. Next base: position 10,000 of record NZ_JAYRTX010000044.1, on the reverse strand, counting down.
ATCCGGTTCATCTTGCGATTGGAGTAGCCCATGAGGTTCAGCGCGTCGGCATTGCGCGGCTCGGCCTTGAGAACGGCGGCGAGGAGTTTCAGCGCGTCGGGGTAGCGGCCGGCATCGACGGCGGCCTTGGCCTCGGCGTAGCCGGATTGCGCGGCCGGGGCGGTGCTTGCGGTCGTGCCGCTGGCCTCCGCGAATGCGGCGAGGGGCGCGACAAGCGCGAGCGGGACGAGGGCAGCAGCAAGGCGCGCGCGAAGCGGGGTGGTCATGGCCGGGTCTCCCTGAACGGATACCCGATTACCATATCATGCTTGTCGCGGGTGCAAGCCTCACCTTGGGGTGAGGTGGCGGGTTCACGCCGCCCGGTCGCAGCGCGCAGCGAGGGGATGGCCCGGCCCCCGCGGCGCATCGGTCGGGAAGCGGTTTCCGAAACGAAGCGTCAGGTCCGGCTCGCCCAGGCCCAGTGCACCGAGCGGCAAAAGCGGGCGTTCGATCGGCCAGGAATGGATGGCAAGCGCACCCTCCGGCGCCCGGCGCAGGACGAAGCCTGCCGACCGCAGGCGGCGCTGCAATTCCACCCAGTCGGCCGAGAGGTGCACGGCCCTCAGGATCTCCTCCTCCTCGGACCTCAGCCGCGCGGGCGACCGGTCAAGTGCGCCGCGCAGGACAGCACGAAGGAAGTCCGAAGGCGAGCACCCGGCCGCCCGCGCCGCCCGGCCGAGCGCCAGGAGGAGCGTTTCGGGCAGGTCGACGGTGACGGTGCGGCGGGTGTCCATGGCGCCACCCTCGCGCGAATCTGGTTAATGCCGGGTTCCCGCGCTCAGAGCGCGACGAAGGCCCGCGTCTCGGGGTCGTAGTGTTCAAGCCCGCCGGCGCTGATGTCGTTCCAGAGGCCATGGAGCGTCATCTCCTCGGCCTCGACCGCGGCGCGCACGAACGGGAAGGTCATGAGGTTCTCCAGGCTCACCAGAACCGCCTCGCGTTCGAGCGCGCGAAGCTGGTGGTCGGCCGGCAGGTCCTTCACCCTTTCGTAGCCGGGGCGCAGGAGGTCCATCCAGCGGCCGACGAAGCTCGACTTCTCTTCCAGCGCGGGGGCGGCGCCCGAGCACATGTCGTGGCAACCCTTCACTCCGCCGCAGGAGGAATGGCCGACCACGATCAGATGCGCCACCTTCAGCGTGGTCACGGCATATTCCACGGCCGCCGAGGTGCCGTGCTGCTGCCCGTCGGGCGCATGGGGCGGCACGAGGTTGGCGATATTGCGGTGGATGAAGAACTCCCCCTGGTCGGCGCCGAAGATCGAGGTGACGTGCACGCGGCTATCGCAGCAGGAAATCACCATCGCCCGGGGTCTCTGACCCTCGTCCGCCAGCCGGCGGTACCAAGCACGGTTCTCCGTCCAGGTCGTTGCCTTCCAGCCATGATAGCGCTGGACGAGATAGCTGGGCAGCGGTCTGGCATGTTGCATCGGGTTGTCCCTCCCTGACAGTCCTTGGCAGATAGTCGGCCGATCGGTCGAATTCGAGAGGTTTTTCGCCCGGGCGACAAGGTTTTCTTGAGGCCATGGGGCGAACCTCTCCTCGCGCGTGGGGCGCGAAGTGGAGGATGAAGGGTGGGGACACTGGCAGTTCTGCGCCACAACGAAGGCGTCCGGCTCGATCCGGACCGGCTCGTGGCGCTTTATTCGGACCTCGGAGAGAAGGGGGCAGAACGGGTGATCTGCCGCGCGACTGAGGAACTTGCCGCGCGCCTGAGGGAAGTTCAGCGGCTCGTGGACGAGGGCAACGGCGCGGCGATGCAGCGGAGCGCACGGCTCCTGATCAGGGTGGCCGAACAGGTCGGGATGCTGACCTTCGCGCGGGTCGCCGGGGATGTCCTGCGGGCGACCGACGCGGGCGATGCCTCGGCTCAGGCCGCAACACTCGCGCGGCTCGTGCGCATCGGCGACCGGTCGCTGAACGCCTTCTGGGACCTGCGCGACCAGACCCTGTGACCCCCGTCATGGGGCCTTGCGGGCACCGGCGGCGGGGCTAGTGTGGCGACCGGACCCGACAGGAGACCCGTGATGACCGCCGCCCCTTCCCTGGCCTTTGCCGAACCGACCGCCCGGAGCCGACCGCTCCACCTCGTGCCGCAGGAAACGGCGGCGGGCTTCGTCGAAGCGCGTCCCGCTTTCGAGCGCGCCTGGATGGCCGCCGCCGGTTTCACCGGCAGGCTCGGCCAGCTCTGCCTCCTGCCCGGGCCGGACGGCGCGCCCTCGGGCGCGGTCTTCGGCCTGGGGACCGAGGCCGCACGCAAGCGGGGCCGCTTCCATGTCGCGGGCGCGGTGGCCGACCTGCCCGAAGGGGCCTGGCGGCTCGACGGTGCGTTGACAACCGCCGCGCTGGAGGAGGCCGCGCTCGGGTGGCTGCTCGCCACCTACCGGTTCGGCCGCTACCGCAGCGCCGAGCCCCCCAGGGCGCGGCTCGTGCTGCCGGCGGGCGTCGATGCGGCGCGGGTGCTGGCGATGGCCGGGGGCGAGATGCTGACGCGCGATCTCATCAACACGCCGGCCTCGGACCTCGGTCCGGCGGAACTCGAGGATGCCTTCGTCGCGCTCGCCGAAGGCTTCGGCGCGAAGACGCGGGTGGTCCGCGGCGACGATCTTCTGGCCGAGGGCTTCCCGATGGTCCACGCCGTCGGCCGCGCCTCGCCGCGCGCCCCCCGGATCATGGACATGCGCTGGGGTGACGCGGGGCCCCGGCTGACGCTCGTCGGCAAGGGCGTCTGCTTCGATACCGGGGGTCTCGACCTCAAGACGGCACCCTTGATGGGCCTGATGAAGAAGGACATGGGTGGCGCCGCGACGGTGATGGGACTGGCCCGGATGATCATGGCGTTGGGTCTGAAACTCCGCCTCCGTGTGATCGTGCCGGCGGTGGAGAACGCCGTCGCCGGCAACGCGATGCGGCCGCAGGACATCCTGACAAGCCGCAAGGGCCTGACGGTGGAGGTGAACAACACCGATGCGGAGGGACGGCTGATCCTCGCGGATGCGCTGGCACTGGCGGATGAGGAACGGCCCGACCTCCTGATCTCGATGGCGACGCTCACCGGCGCCGCGCGGGTCGCCGTCGGGCCCGACCTCGCCCCCTTCTACTGTGACGACGACGCCGTGGCGGGCGCGCTGGCCGCCGCCGGTGCGGCGCTCGCCGACCCGGTCTGGCGGATGCCGTTCTGGGAGCCCTACGAAGCGATGATCGAGCCCGGCATCGCCGATCTCGACAATGCGCCGTCCGGAGGCATGGCGGGCTCGATCACCGCCGCGCTCTTCCTGCGCCGCTTCGTGACCGGGACACCGCGCTATGCGCATTTCGACATCTACGGCTGGCAGCCGGCGGCCGCGCCCGCCCGCCCGAAGGGCGGCGTCGGCCAGGGCGCACGGGCGATCCTCGCCGCTCTTCCCGGGGTGCTCGGGCTATGAACGACCGCCGCCTCACGCCTGCGAACGGGCGTGTCGCCCATGTGTCGCTCAAGCGAAGGGTCAAGGCCGAACGCTTCGTGGCGGGCGAACCCGCGCGGGTCGCGGTCGCGCTCGCCGATCTGCTCGCCCGGCCGGGCGGTCCGCGCGACCGGCAGGTTCTGATGGGCGAGCGGGTGAATGTCCTGGACCGGGACGGGGGCTTCGCCTTCGTCCAGGCCGAGAAGGACGGCTATTGCGGCTATCTGGCCGAGGGTGCCCTGGCCGGTGACCGCGCGGCCACGCACTGGGTCGCGGCGCCGGCGACCCACCTCTACCGGGAGCCCAGCCTGAAGACGCCGGAAGTGGCCTACCTGACGATGGGGGCGAGGCTGACGATCGTGGCCGAGCATCCCCGGTTCCTCGAGACCGCGGACGGGTTCTTCGCGCCGCGCCCGCATCTGCGCGAGCTCGGCGACTGGGCGGCGGACCCGGCGGCGGTGGCGGAGAGCCTCCTCGGCACCCCCTACCTCTGGGGTGGCAACTCGCGGTCGGGGATCGACTGTTCCGGCCTCGTGCAGGCGGCGCTTCTGGCCTGCGGCCGCCCCTGCCCCGGTGACAGCGACCTGCAGGAAGCGGGCGTGGGCACGGCGCTGGCGGAAGGCACCCCCCTTTGTCGAGGCGACCTTCTGTTCTGGAAGGGCCATGTGGCGATGGCGGTCGCGCCCGAACGGATCGTCCACGCGAACGGGTTCCAGATGGCCGTGGGCTACGAAGACCTGTCGGAGGCCATTGCGCGGATCGCGGGGCAGGGCGAAGGCCCGGTCACGTCGCGGCGCCGGGTGTGACCTCCGCAACGGGCTGCTCCGCGGGCGTCACTCGACGGGCCGGATCAGCTTGCGGTCGAGGACGCGGAGCACGGCCGCGAGGTCCTGCCCCCGCTTGAGCACCTGCCCGTCCATTCCGATCAGCGCATACATGCCCTGCCGGTTCCTGAGCCGGGGGTGTTTCTCGATACGGTAGAGCGGGTATTCGGCCGCACGCCGGAAGACCGAAAAGACCGCCATCTCGCGCAGGAAGGACATGGCGTAGTCGCGCCATTCGCCGGCGGCCACCATGCGGCCGTATAGCGCGAGGATGAGGGAAAGCTCGTGGCGGTCGAAGGCGACCTTCTCGGGCGCAGCGGAAGCTGGGTGGAACGGGGTCGGTGGCTGGACCGTCATGGCAAGGATGTTAGCGCCGCCACGGCGCAAATCAAGCCTGCCCGCTTTCGGCCGCAAAATGACCCCCGCCCCGGCATGGTGCTTCCGCAACGGTGCCGCGTTCACGCGGGAATGCTTCGTCCATAGCGACAACGCTAGGGTCCGGTGGCGCGGTTCGACAGCCCCCACCCAGGCCGCGCCACCGGAGCCCCGTCGCTCACTGCCCCGCCTCGGCGGGGCATTCTTTTTCCTATCGCCGGGATGCGTCGTCCGACGGGGGATCGGGCGCGTTTCCGGACTGCGGAGGGGTCGGGCCGGAATGTGCATGTCGAGTGCCGCGCCCGATCGCCGGCGGCGGCGGACGGCTCACCGCTCTGTCGCACCCTTCCCGGCCAGGATTTTTTCGCGGAGCCGGACGATACGTGCGATGCGCGTGGCGGCGGTCCTGGCCGAGGCGAGGTGGATCACGTAGCTTTTCTGCCGTCCCGGGGTGAGGCGGTGGAAGGCCTCGGCCAGTTCGGGATCGTCCTCCATCACCTCGACCAGCTCGTCGGGCAGGTCGGGGGCGCCGTGGTCCTTCGGCGGCCTGAGCCCCGCCGCGGCATGGCCCATCGCCTCCGTCAGGTATTGACGGATGACCGGCGCCATCTCCGCCACTTTCGCGTTTTCGCTGAACCGGATCGTGCCGGCATGGCGCGTGTTCGGCCCCGCAGGCTCGAGCACGCCACGAGGGTCCGCCATCAGCGCCGCGTCGAAGAAGCTGAGCCGGAAATCGTCGCGGAAGGCGCCGATGATGGCGACGTTGCGCCCGGCGTGCATGTAGCAGGGATGGCCCCATTTCACCGTCTCGTCGAGGCCCACCGCACGGCAGATCCGGCGCAGCGCGGCGAGACCTTCCGCCCAGGTCCGGGTCGAGCAGTCCGGCGTCGCGAACCGGGCGCAGCGCCCGCAGCCCTTTGCGAAGAAATCCTCGATGTCGGTGATCATTCTCGCGCCTTTCCGTCCGCAGGTTCTACTCCGAAACCGGCGCGGGGGGCGAGCGGCGCGGCCCGGGATCAGCCGAAGACCCCGTGGCAGAACCAGCCGCCCGACACCACGCCGCCGTGGGCGTAGAAGAGCCAGAGCCGCTCGCCGCCCGCCGTCTCCACCCGCCAGTAGTCGCGCGTGCCCGACCGCCATTCCGGCTCGTCCAGCCACCATTCCGGCGCGATCCGCTCGGGCCCCGAGGCCGAGGCGGTGGCGAAGTCGCGCCGGCGCCAGCGGAAGCGGGCGGGCACGGCGGGGGCCTCGTCCGCCGCGACCGGCTCCGGCCGGAAGATCACGGCGGGACGCGGACGCGCCGGGGCCGGCCAGTCACCCGCGGGCTCCGACCAGGCGGCGGGCATCACGCGGGCGGTCTTTTCCGGGATGTGGCTGTCGCCGGGATGAAGCCGGGTGATCGCCTCGAGCCCGATCCGCGCGCCGAGCTTCGACATCATCGTCGAAAGCGCCTCCTGCCCCGCCGCCTCCGCGCCGCTCCCGCCCGGGTCGAAGCGGCCGCGGGTCTGGCGGGGGTGCAGGGGCTCCGTCACCGGCGCCTCGATCCGGATCATGTCGATGCCGAAGCCGGGGTCGATCTCGGCGAGCTTCAGAAGGATCAGCGGCCGCACCTCCGCCGCCGCGTCCACCGCGCGGGCGAGGCCGAAGGCGATCTCCTGCATCGAATGATCGGTGCGGAAAAGCTGGAGCCGGATGCGCCGCGCCCCATGCGCCCGTGTCCTCAGCCTGTCGCAAAGCGCCGGCAGAAGCCGGTCGATCACGGCGAGGATGTCCTCGGCCAGTCCGATCGGGTCCGGCAGCGTCAGGCGGACGGCGAAGTGGAGAGGGGGCCGGGCGGGTGCGACCGGCTCCACCTCCACCCCCAGCGCCTGGTCGAGACGGCGGACGACTTCGGCCCCGAAGCGGCGGGAAAGACCCGCGCGGGGCACACCCATGATGTCGCCGACATGGCGGAGCCCGAGCCGGGCGAGACCCGCCACGGCCTCATCCTCCAGCCGGAGCGCGGCGAGCGGAAGCGGCGCCAGCGCCTGGCGGATCTGCCCGGGGGGCGCCACACGCACCGGAGGGCCCGGCGGCGGTGCCGGCAAGGGGGCCGCGCCGCCCTTCGTCCAGTGCCGTTTCGCCGCACGCGATCGCGTCGCCCGCGCCTCCTGGTCGATGGCGTCGCCGCTCCTGACCGTCGCGCCTCCCCGCCCGGCGTAGCGGGCGAGCGCCCAGGCGCCGCCCGGCGTGTCGGCGATCCCGGCCTCGACCGTCACGCCGAGATGGGCGCAATCCTCCGCCACGGCGTCGAGCACGCCCCATTCGCCGCCGAAGAGATGCGCCGCGCCCGACAGGTCGATGACGAGCCCGTCCGGCGCCTCCTCCCCCACCCGGGGGCTGAACTTTCCCGCCCAGCGCCGGAGCGCGGTCAGGAAGCGCGCCTCGGCATGGCGGTTCCTGAGCCGGGTGAGAAGCCCCGGACACATGGCGAGCGCATCGCTGAGGGGCTGGCCGAGACAGAGCCCCGCCTCCTCCGCGCCTTCGCTGAGCGAGGTGAGAACCTGCCGGTTCGCCGCCTCGCCGACGATGGCAAAGGCGGGGGGCGGCCCGAGCCCGCGCATCTCGCGCAGCACCCGCTCCGCGCCAAGGCGGGGAAACCAGAGCGAGAGGATGCGGCGGGCGGCGGGCATGGCAGCGGCATGTGTTCTTCTTTTGTTCATTATATCGTCCGCCCGCGAGCGGAGTCGAGTCCCCTCAGCCGCAGTGGAAGCGGAAGATGTGCCCGCGTTCGTCGACTTCGAGGTTCAGCCGCGCCGGACTGTAGTCCATCGTCACCGCCATCCCCGGCAGGATGACCCGCACCGGATAGGGGAAGCGCTCCAGTCCCAGTTCTTCGGGTCGGCGGCCGATGATCTGCGCGGGGTCGAAGTTGGTACGGTTGCAACTCGGCCCCGGCTCGATCCACCCCGGGCCCTGGGGCCCGCCGGGACGGGGTCCGGCCGGCGGCGTGCCAACCGCGGCGACACAGGCGCCAAGGACCAGCGGCAGAGCGAGAATCCCGCGTTTCATCGTGTGCCCCCATCCCGCGGCAACCCGCGGCCGATGGCCCAGGATAGCCGGAGGCCGCGCCCGGCGAAAGCGCGCCTCAGCCCAGCGCCGCGCGTTCGACGAGCCTGAGGCAAAGCTTCGCCGAGACGGCCATGTCCTGCACGCTGACCCATTCCAGCGGCCCGTGGATCTCGTGCATCCCGGTGAAGAGATTGGGGCACGGCACGCCCATCTCGGTCAGGCGCGAGCCGTCGGTGCCGCCGCGGATCGGCACCGACACCGGTTCGATCCCGAGGTCGCGGCAGGCGGCGCGGGCGAGGTCCACCGGCCGCATGTCCTTCTCCAGCCAGTAGCGCATGTTGCGGTATTGCGGCTTTATCTCGCAGGCGATCTCGGCCCGGGGTTCGGTCGCGGCAACCGTCGCGCAGACCTGGCGCAGGAGATTGCCCTTGGCCGCCAGCCCTTCCAGTTCGAAGTCGCGCAGGATGAACTTCAGGGTCGCCTCCGCCGATCCGCCCTTGCACTCGTAGACGTGGACGAAGCCGTCACGGCCCCCGGTCGTCTCGGGCGTCATCGTCACATGCGGCAGGGTCTGGATGATCTTGGCGGCGAGATGCAGCGCGTTCACCATCTTGTCCTTCGCGGTGCCGGGATGGATCGAAACTCCGTTCACCGTCACCACGGCGCCGTCGGCCGAGAAGCTTTCGAATTCGATCTCGCCCACGGTGCTGCCGTCGAAGGTATAGGCGAAGTCGGCGGCGATGTCCTTCGGCAGCCGCGGGTCAACGCCGCGGCCCACCTCCTCGTCGGGCGTGAAGGCAAGGCGGATCGTGCCGTGCGGGATCGACGGATTGGCCAGCAGGTGCCGTGCGGCCGTCATCAGGACGGCAACCCCAGCCTTGTCGTCGGCGCCGAGAAGCGTGGTGCCGCTTGCCGTTATAATGTCGTGTCCGGCCTTCTTCGCCAGTTCCGGCGAGACCTCGGGCGTGAGCGAAAGCCCCGGGGCGTCGGCAAAGGCAATCGTGCCGCCGTTGTAGTTACGGTGGACGACCGGCTTGACCCCCGAAGCGTTGAACTGCGGGGCGGTGTCGACATGCGCCAGAAGGCCGATCACCGGCGCGCCCTGAGCCGTGGCCGGGATCGTCGCCAGAACCACGCCGTAGTCCGTCAGCCGCACTTCGGCCGCCCCCATTTCGGTCAGTTCGGCGGCCAGAAGCTGCTGCAGCTCCAGCTGGATCGCGGTCGACGGCGCCGAGGATGAGTCCTCGTCGCTCTGCGTGTCGATTGCGGCATAGCGGACAAGCCGCTCTTCCAGTTCGCGGTCGAATTCGGTGCGCATCGGGCATCTCCTCGGTTGCCCGGATGAGCCGGTGTTATGCGCGGCAAGTCAAGCCGGCGCGCGCGCCTTCGCGCCGTAGCGTGCGAGGAACATCTCCACCGCGCCCTTTGCCACGCGTTCCCTCTCGGCCTCGGTGTAGTGGCGCTGCACGCCGAAGCTCACGGCAAGCTGGATACCTGCCTTGCAGAGCGCCGCGAACTGGTCGGCGGCGAGGTAGACGTCGTCGATGACAAGCTCGCCCCGCGCCACCGCACCGTTGAGGTAGGTGGCGAGACGATCGCGCACGAGTGCCGGACCCGAGGCGTAGAATTCGCGCCCGAGGTCGGGGAAGCGGTCGGATTCCGCCACACAGAGCCGGAAGACCGCCAGCCCGAGATCGGACACCGTGAAGGCGATGATCCGCCGAGCGGCCTCGGGCAGGACACAGTCGGGCGGCGCGGTCAGCTTGACGAGCACCTCGGCCTCGTCCGCCTGGCGCCGGCTTTCCTGCTTGGCAACCTCCAGGAAAAGGATCCGCTTGTCGGGGAAGTAGGAATACAGCGTCGCCTTCGACACACCCGCTTCCGCGGCGATGTCGTCGACGCTCGCCCCCTCGAACCCGTCGCGCAGGAACACTGTCCGGGCGCCTTCCAGCACCTGATCGAACTTCCGTCCGCGCTTGATTGTCGCGATCTGGGCGGGTGCCGGCATCTCTCTCCCTGTGTCAGGCGATGATAGTCCGCCGAGGAAGCGCGCGGCAACCCCGGCGGGAAAAAAGGGGCGGGAGACCCCGACCGAAGTGCCCGCGGGTTGAGGCGGGGATCAGTTGCCGGAACCCGGGCAGGGATGCGGCGCGCCGGGCAGGAGCGGCAGCGTGCAGTCGCGGCTGGTGTCCGTGCCCGGCGCAGGAAAGTCGAGGCGTGGCAAGTCTAACGGGATGCCGACGGCAGCCGCAGGGAGGGCAGCAAGACCCAG
>NZ_JAYRTX010000043.1:0-26753 GCF_041919395.1 Albidovulum sp. | reverse complement strand
GGCAGGAGCCGGTCGTGGCCGCGCGGGTGCTCTCGGCGCTCCGGCAGGATTGCACGGTGGAGGCCGGGAAGACTGAACGCTGGTTGATGCGCCCGGCGGCGCGACGGAAGATTCTCGCGGGCGATGTTTCCGTCGGCGAGGCCGAAACCCCCGTCGCCAACGCCCTCGCCGGGCGCGGAGCCTTTGCGCTCGAAGAGCTCGACCGGATGCTCGCCGGCGAGACCGCGCCCGAGGAACTCGAGGCGGCCGCGGTCGCGCTCGACCGCGCAGGGCCTTCGGCGCCGGGGTTCGACCGGCTCGACCGGCTTCGGGGCGCGTTGAACACCCGCCGCGCGCAGGCGCGGACGGACGCGCACCTTGCCGGCGGCTTTTTCGGTCGCGAGGCAGAGCTTGCGCGGCTGGCGGAGTGGATCGCCGCCCCGCAGTCCGGCCCGCCGATGCGCACCATCCATGTCTCCGGCCTGCCGGGGATCGGCAAGTCCTTCCTTCTCGAACGGGTCGTCCAGATGACCCGACTGAGCCTCGACCCGATCCTTGTCACGCTCGATTTCGATCGCGCAGGCCTCAACGTGCTCGAGGCGCACGGGTTCTTCGAGGAGATTTCGCGTCAGCTGGGTGACGCGGTGCCCGACGCGTCGGCGCAGCTTCGCGCCCTGCGGCTGAAAAGCGCGGAGCGGCGCGCGGCGGAAACCGGCACCACCGCCCGCTACAGTGTGCCGCGCGATCTCCTCGACGCGATGGCGGGCGCGGTAAAGGGGACCGGGCGCCACGTCCTCGTCGTGCTCGACACGCTCGAGGTCCTGCGCAGCCGCGGCGAAACCCAGGTGATGACGCTGTTCGACCGGATGGACTCGCTGGCCGAATACGGCGTCGCGCCGCTTGCGATCATCTCGGCTGGGCGGGGCGATGCGCTGGACCCGGTTCCCGAGCGGGTCGAGGACCGCATCCGCCTTGAGGGCATCGAAGACAGCGCGGCGCGTCTCCTTCTGTCTGCGCGGGGGGTGCCGGAACGGCTCTGGCCACGGATTCTGCCCCTCGCGCGCGGCAATCCGCTTCTTCTTACCCTCGCCGCCAAGGCGTTCGAGGACACGGCCTACGACGCGGGCGATATCCCGGCGGGGGCGAGCGAGGAAACCATCGGCGGCTATCTCTACCGAGCGATCCTGAGCCGCGTGCCGGAGCGCCTGCGTCGCATCGCCAACGAGGGGCTGATCCTGCGGGCGATCGACGCGGAGGCGCTGACCGGCGCGGTTGCCCCGGCACTCGGCCTCACTCTGACGGCAGAGGAGGCGCGGTCGGCGCTGACGGAGCTTGCCACGCATCACTGGCTGGTCGAGTCCGACGGCGCCGGGAAGGTCCGCCACCGGCAGGACGTGCGCCGGGCATTCCTGCCGCTGCTCTATGACGGCACCACCGAGACGCGCAGGGCCGCCGAGGCGATCAACCTTCGCGCCGCCGAGTGGTACGGGATGCGCGATCCGGCATCTGCGCTCTACCACCGCCTTCAGGCCACGCGCTTCGGTCACCCGATGCCGGGGGTGCCGGCAGAACTGGCCCGCGAGATCACGGGCCCGATCCTCGACGAGCTTCCGGCCCCGGCGCGGGATGCGGTTTTGCAGGCCCAGGGGCGGCGGTCGGGCTTCGCCCGGGCGGGCGCGCCCGAGGATGTCCCGAAGGACGTGGGCCTCGGCGAACTGCCCTTGCCCGCACCTCCCGGTGAAACGACCGATGTGCAGGTCGTCGGGGACGGGGCGGGCGCCCCCCTCGCCGATACCGAGGGACGGGCCAAGCGCGCCCAACCGGACGAGCGCGCCGTGCGCGACCTCGAACTGATGCTGGAAAAAGGCGATCTGCGCGAGGCAGGCCATGTCTTCAGCGCCGGGTTCGGCGGCGCCCTCGAAGCCGCCAGCCCCGGTGCCCTCGTGGCGCTCTGCTATCTCTGGCTGGCCGGACGCTGGGCCGCCGCCTTCGATCTATTCCGCGGGCTGCCGCGCTCCGCCATCGAACGGGCGCTGGAAGAAAGCCCGCATCTGCGCGGGCGAGTGCTGCTGGAGATGCAGGCCGAGGCGGCTTTCGGCAAGCTCTTGACCATGCTCGCCGACGTCAGGATCTTCGATCTCGCACGGCGGTCCCATGACGCCTCGCAGCGCACCGGGATGGTCGGCGGCGCGCTCGACTTCGCCTTTCTCGCCGCCAGCCAGACCGACGCCGTACTTCCGCGGCGGCTCGAACTTGCGCGCAGCCTCCTTGCTTCGGCCTACGGCGCCACAGACGGCGCGGGCGACGCCGATTACGCCCTCGGAGCGGCGCGATCGCTCCGGCAGGATTTCGGCCTCTTCCACGAGCCGCTCGAGGGAGGCGGTCCGGATGAGCGAAGACCGGCCGTGCAGGCCGGGATGCTGCAGGCGCTGAACCCCTACGGCGCCCCCCTTCACGCGATGGTCTCCGGCGCGCCGGAGGGCAGGATCGCCGCCTTTCTCGAAGGCCTGCGCCCCAGGCTGCCCGAGGCGGCCGCGCTCTTCACGCCCGACCTGCGCGGGACAGAGACGCTGCCCGACCGCCTCAGGGCCGGACCGCCCGATGTGGTCGCCGCGTTGACGGCGATGGGGCTCTGTGCGGACTGGTCATCTGCGCATGTCATCGGCCGCTCGCTCGCCGATCTCCGGCTCATCGCCACGTCCGCCGAACGCTGGCGGCGGACGGTCGCCGGTATGTGGTCCTACGGCGCCGGCTGCCCGGAGGGCTGGACCGGGCAGCCGAGCGAGGACCGGATGTCCGCCGCGCGGCTCGATCGCCTTGTCATCGCGCCCGATCCGGTCGCCGCGGCTCGCCGGCAGCTTGCATTCTGGCAGGGCGCTTCGGACCGGGCCGCGGGGCGCTTCGCGCGATGGGTGGCCGCTGCGCGGGCGCGGGGCGATGCCCGGATCGGCCGCCCGGGCGAGGCGCTGACGGCGCTCCTGGGAGTCGGCGCGCCAGGCGTGGTTGCGGTCCCGCTCGCGGTCCTGACGGCGCATGGCGTGTTCCTGCAAGCGAAGGGCCGCGGGCCGGATGGCGGCGCGGCCAACTGAAGGAGGGATCGGGATGGCACGAAGAACAAGCGAAGAGACGATGCGGCGGCTCGAACGACTGGTGGCGGATGGCGGGTTCGACAAGGCCCGCGGGGCGCTTGCCCGGCGCAACCCCGTCCTCGCCGAGTTCGGCTTCAGCCCCGAGGCGATCCGCGACGTTCTCGCCACGCCCCTTCCCGCGCTGGAGGCTAGCGGGGCGATGCCGCTGCCCGTGCTCGAGGCCATCGTCCGCGTGTCGGGACGCCCGCCCCTGGTCGTGCGCAACGGCATCGTGGAGGGCAAGACCACGCTCGGAGACGAGTTTCCGGCGGGCACGGACGCGAAGATCGCGGCAGTCGAGAAGTTCCTGCCGTCGGTCGGTCGGATCGAATTCGTCAATCACGACATGGCCTGGGGCGGCACCGGCTGGGTGGTGGGCGAGGACGGGCCGGGACACCTGCTGGTCGCCACGAACCGCCACGTCGCCCAGATCGTCGCGCGGCGGACCTTCCGCGGCGACGGGGTCTTCATGTTCAATCCGTACAACAACCAGCGCTACGGCGCCGCCATCGACTTCGGCGAAGAGGCGGAGGTGGAGCCGGACCCTGCGCGGGTGTTCGCGGTCGACCGCTTCAGCTACCTCGCCGACGACATCTCGGCCGACATCGCCATCGGGCGCATCCCGCGTCCCGCCGGCGGGGCGGGGATCGGCCTTCTGGACCTCGCCGATGCCGACGGCGCCGACGGCGAGATCGTGGGAGTCGTGGGCTACCCAGCCTCCGACCCCTATCGCAACGACCCGGACGACATGGAGCGCTATTTCAGGGGCCTCTACGACGTGAAGCGATTCTCGCCCGGCTATCTGAAGCTTGCACCGGGTGATGGCGCGGGGGTCCTCGGGCATGACTGCACGACCCTGGGCGGCAATTCCGGCTCGCCGTTGATCAGCCTAGAGTCGGGCAGGGTCGTGGGCCTGCATTTCGCGGGCAAGTACGGTGTCGGCAACAGCGCGGTCCGCATCAGCACGCTGAAGACCGTTCTGGCTGGGCTTGGCGGTGCGGTGCCCGGCGCGGCGCTGCCGGTGGTTGGCGGGGGAGAGGAAGCGCGGGACCGCAGCCATGCGGCCGACTTCTTTGCCGGGCGCGACGGCTATGACCCGGATTTCCTCGGCGACGCAACCGTTCCGCTGCCCGTCGTCCCCGCCGCGCTCGACCTTGCGCGGCCCTCGGACGCGACCGACGCGCGCCCGCACGAGCTGCGCTATGAGCACTTCGGCGTGCTCTTCAGCGCCCGGATGAAGGGCCCCGTGGTCGCCGCCCACAATCTCGACGCGTCCCGCTACCGGCCGTTGAAGCGCACGAACAGCACATGGTTCCACGACCTGCGCATCCCGCGCGAGGTCCAGCTGGACCGCGCGGACTATGCCGACGCAGCCATCGACCGGGGCCATATGGTGCGCCGGGCCGAGACCAACTGGGGCGACAGCGACACCGAGGCGCGGAGGGCCGACCTCGACAGCTTCCATTACACCAATGCGAGTCCCCAGCACGCCGGGCTGAATCGCAACGACGAGATGTGGCTGGGACTGGAGGATTACATCCTGACCAGCGCGGTCACCCACGGCTTTCGCGCGAATGTCTTCTCGGGCCCCGTCTATGCCGAAGACGATCCCGAGTTCGGAAGCAGCGGGGCGCCGCTTCCACTGAGCTTCTGGAAGGTCGTCTCGATGCTGGCTGCGGACGACGCGGGCAGCCGGAGGCTTCATGCCACGGCCTATGTCCTCAGCCAGGGTCAGCTCATCCAGCGGCTCCTCTCAGGGCAGCGGGTGGTGGAGGCGGCCGAGGGCTTCGTCTTCGGCGCCTACCGGACCTTTCAGGTCCGGGTGCGCGACCTCGCCGCGATGACAGGCTACGGCTTCGGCCCGCTCGCGGCCGCCGATCCGCTGGATCGGGCCGGGGAACGCGAGGCGCGGGGGCTGGGTGCGAAGCCGGTGGTGCTTGTGGACCGGTTCGACGCGGTCGTGCTCTGAGCGCCGTCACACCCCGAGGAGTATTGCGGCGACAGGGTGCGCAAGACCGGCCATTGCGATCGACAGTCCCATCGGGAAGCCGGCGCTGCCCGAGATCGACTTCCACCCGAGCCGCTGCGCGGCTGGCACGCGGCGGAGAAGGAGCACCATCGCGATCCCCGCCAGCATCGCCGCCGAGAACACGTAGGCAAAGAGCGCGAGCGTCGGCACGGGCACGAAAAGGACGAGCGCCGAAAGCATCTTCACGTCGCCGCCGCCGAAGAGGCCGAAGAGGTAGGTGATGAAGCCCGCCGCCAGGACCGCCGCCGCCACGGCCACCCTGGACCCGAGGTCGTCGGGCGGTGCCACGAAGGCCGTTGCCAGAAAGACACCGACCGCGAGAAGGCTGACGGCGTTCGGAATCCGCATCTGCCGCAGATCGCTCCAGGCGCCCCAGAGAAAGAGGGGCGCGACGAGGACAAGGGGCAGCAGGTCCACGCCGGCACCTCAGGCGCAGCGCAGGCCGGACTGCGCCGAGGCGTCGGGCTTCGACCGCAGAAGGGCGAAGACGAGCTCGGCCAGGCCGGAAGTCCCGGTCTTGGAAAAGATGCTGCGCAGATGCGACCGGACCGTGGCGTCCGACACCGCCAGTTCGTCGGATACGCCGTTCACCGAGAGACCGCGGCTGAGCAGAAGGCAAACCCGGAACTCCGCCCGGCTGAGCCTCGCCGGGTTCGACGGGCTGAGGATCATTGCGGCCGCCGGGCGGGCCGGGGCCGGCTCGGCAGTGGCACGGTGGTTCACGACCATGCGGGTGACGAGCCCGACCTGCCGGTTCGCCCAGGTTCGTGCCATCGTGGGCAGCACCGCGCCGAGCGCAGCCTGCGTGGCCGGGTCGAGCGCGGCGCGGAAATGCAGCTCGATGTGATCGCGCACGCCGGGACCGCCGGAAAGGACCAGCACCGCAAGCTCGCCCAGCCCACGGCGCGCTTGCCAGGCCTCGAGCGCCGGATCGGCGTCGTCGGCACCGTCGGCGTAGGAATGGAGCCAGACCGAGGCCGCACGCGGCCGGGCGATGTGGGGTCCGAAACGGCCGTCGGCGAAGGAGGCGGCGAGAGGCGAAGGGCTGCGCGCACCGTTCCGGTCCCAGAGGGCGATCCGCATGGGCCGGAAGTCGCTGAAATGCGTCCGGACCAGCATGCCCGCTTCGGCCCCGAGACCCGCCGCCAGGGCCGCGAAGGCATCCTCCAGCGGCAGATCCCCGTGCAGCGCATCGCACCAGTCGGCGATGGCTTCAACGACGCTCGCGTCGACAGACCGCGCCTGAACGGCCGGCGCCGTCATGCCTTCGATGTAAAGACGACCCATTTTTTCCCCAAGTCACCCACTTGAGCCCGCGATCACCGCCTGCAAGTTGCCGCGGTCACCCATGTCGCGGGCCTGGTACCAAACCTGCGGGCGGCACCCCTCGCCATGCCCGCGATAAAGAGGGTCGCGATCGTGGGCCGGTCTGTCAAACGATTGGGAGCGGGTACAGCGCGGAAGAAGGGAAATTCAACTATCGGTGGATTTATCCACAGGGCTTCCGACCATAGTCTGATGATATGCCGTAAATTGTTGAGGCACCGACGCATGGATCGCCTTCAACGGCGGGCTGGCACAATGCCGATTCCATGGCGCCGCGGCGATCCGACCTGCCCTGATTACCCCGCGATGTTGCGAAGGTAGCGGATCACGACAGGTCCGACCGTCAGAAGGACCAGAGCGGGCAGCATCATCGTCGCCATGACGCCGGACATGTACACGGGAAGCCGGTTGGCCTTTTCCTGGGCCCTGAGCTCCCGGGCGCGGCGCATCTCGGCAGCATAGGCGATGAGCGTGTCCGACATGCTGGTCCCGAAGCGCATGGATTGCAGAACGACATTGGCGAAGGCCGTCACCTCGTCCACGCCCATCCGCCCGGCCATGTCGACCAGCGCGCGTTCGCGCGTACGGCCGGCCTGGATTTCGTGCTGCACGGCAAGGAACTCCTCCGCGACGGCGGGGGCGCTGACCTTCATCTCGTTGCCGACGCGGATCATGGCGGCATCGAATCCGAGCCCCGCCTCGACGGATATCTGCAAAAGGTCGAGGGCGTTCGGGAACGCCTCCTCGATCGCCCGGCGCCTTTCTGCGGCACGGGACCGGAGCCAGAGGGCCGGGCCGAAGAACCCTAGCGCCACGATCGCGCTCAATATCTGGGCGAGCCGCGCCGAATCCAATCCGCCGAACAGCGCCACCAAGGGGTCGGGGGCTGCGACCGCCCCGGTCCGGATTGCCCAGATCGCGCCGACGAGAAGGCCTGGCAGCACCAGCCCGAGACCGAGGCGGATGAGGTAGAAGTTGCGTACCGCGTGGGGGCCGGGGAACCCGGCGAGCGAAAGCTGGCGCTCGACGTCGGACCTTTCCTTGGTGTCGGTCGGAATCAGCGTCTTCATCAGACCCTTCGGATCCTCGGCCCGATCCCTGAGGATGCCCGCGTCGGCCACCGCCGGCCGTCGCCGTCCCTGTGCCTCCATCCTCCGAAGGACCGGGTCCTTGCCGGAAAAGGCGCCGAAGAGCCCGAAGACGAGCAGCATGGCGCCGAGGCCGACGCCGAGGATGAACAGCGTCGCCGGCGGGACGCCGGCGGTCTCGATCTGGCCGAACAGGGCGTCAAACATGGGCTTCTCCTCAGAACCGGAAATTCACGAGCTTCCGCATCGCGAGGAAGTTCGCGACCACGAGCGTGCCGACGACGATGGCGAAGGGCTTGAAGAGCGGGTCGTCGCTGACGCCCGCGTAGTAGTCGGGCGAGGACACCATCGTGGACGTCAGGATGACGATGGGCAGGCTCGACAGGAAGACCGAGGTCAGCCGCCCCTCCGCGGAGATCGCCTTGATCCGCTGGCGCATCGTCAGCCGGTCGCGGATCACCTTCGAGAGCGTCATCAGCACCCGCGCGAGGTCGCCCCCGGTTCCGTGCTGGATTGCGATCGACACGGCGAGGTAGCGGGTATCCTCGAGGTCGGTGCGATCGGCGAAGTCCATCACCGCTTCGGGCAGATCCTCGCCGTAGGCGATCTGGTCGACGATGATGCCGAACTCCGTCGCCACCGGATCCTTCATGTCCTGGGCGACGGAGGCGATGGTGGCATTCAGCGGATGGCCCACCGTCAGCCCCCGCGCCATCAGGTCGAGGGCGTCGGGCAATTGCGCGACGAGCGCGTTCATCCGCTTCTTGCGGCGCGCGCGCACCCAGAGGAGCGGTGTCGCGACCGCGATCGCCACCGCGGCGAGGCCCGCGGCCAGCGGGTCCATGACGATCGACGCCGCGAGGCCGAGGATGACGGCGGCGCTTGCCGACAGGGTGACGAAAAGCTCGGGCCGGATCGTCATGCCCGCCCGCGCAAGTTCGGAGGGCAGCGTCCCGACAACGGGCAGTTGCGAAAGCCGCCAGGCGTCGTGCCGTGGCTTCAGGAGGCTCAGCCTCTCTTCCGTGGTCGCACCGGCGGCGACGAGCCGCATCCGGCGGTTGCGTGCCTCGGCCCGGCTTTCGCGGCGCGACAGGGTCTGCCGCAGCCCTTCGAAGGCCAGCAGCACGCCGATGAAGACACCGACATAGGCCAGGGCGCCAATCTCGAACTCCGGCAGCGGGATCATGCGCGCGCTCCTTCCGCCGAGAAGAGGTCGGGCCTCAGTTCGACGCCCGCCTGCACCAGACGGTCGTAGCACTGCGGCCGGATGCCGGTTGCGGTGAAGTGCCCCCGCACGCTGCCGTCCTCGCCGATGCCGGTCTTCCGGAAGACGAAGATATCCTGCATCGTGATCGTGCTACCCTCCATTCCGGTGATCTCGGCAATGCTCATCACGCGGCGCGAACCGTCACTGAGACGGTTGAGCTGGATCACGACGTTGAGGCCAGAGGCGATCTGTGAGCGGATGGCCGAAACCGGGAAGTCGAGCCCGATCATCGTCACCATCTGTTCGATGCGGCCGAGAGCGTCGCGTGCCGTATTGGCATGGACCGTCGTCATCGATCCCTCGTGCCCGGTGTTCATCGCCTGCAGCATGTCGAAGGTCTCCGCCCCGCGCACCTCGCCGACGATGATCCGGTCCGGCCGCATCCTGAGCGCGTTGCGTACGAGGTCGCGCTGGGTAACAGTGCCGGTGCCGGAGGGGCCCGCGGGGCGCGTCTCCAGCCGCACCACGTGGTCCTGCTGAAGCTGCAGCTCGGCCGCGTCCTCGATCGTCACGATCCGCTCGCGCGCCCCGATGTAGGACGACATGGCGTTGAGCATCGTCGTCTTGCCCGACCCGGTGCCGCCCGAGATGAGCACGTTCATCCGGGCCTGCACCAGCGCCTTGAGAAGCGCCGCCGCCTGATCGTTCAGCGTGCCGATCTCGACCAGACGTTCGAAGGTCAGGGGGTTGCGCGCGAACTTGCGGATCGACACCGACGGGCCGTCGATCGCGCAGGGGCGGATGATCGCGTTCACGCGGCTGCCGTCCTCGAGTCGCGCATCGACCCAGGGGCTCGACTCGTCCACCCGCCGGCCGACACGGCTGACGATCTTGTCGATAATGCGAAGAAGATGGCGCTCGTCGCGGAAACGCACCCTGGTCTTTTCGAGGACGCCGAAACGTTCGACATAGACGCTGCGGTGCGAGTTCACGAGGATGTCGTTCACGGTGGGATCGGCAAGCAGCGGTTCGAGCGGCCCGAAGCCCAGGACCTCGTCCAGGAGTTCGTCCACGAGCTTCTTGAACTCCTCCGTCCGCATCGGACGATTTTCGTCCGACAGGACCTGCGCGACGAGTGCCGCGACCTCGCGCCGGAGCTCGTCGGGCTGGACCTTGTCGATCACGGCGAGGTTGAGCCGGTCGAGGAGGATGTCGTGGAGGTGGCTCTTCAGTTCGAGCCGCATGACCAGTTCCTGGTCGAGGGGGTCGGCGGCCGCTGGCGAGGCGGTCAGCCGGGCGGTCTTGGCGCCCAGATCGACGACATTGGAGCCAGCGGGCTTTTCGGAACGGGTGAATTGCCTGAACACGATCCGGTTCTCCTACTTGGCGTATTTCTGGGCGGCGGCCGGAAGGGTCGCGCGGGTCGCGCGCGCGAGTGCCCGCATGGCCTTGCCGAGCGCGGATCGGGGCGCCGACTGCGAGAGGGGCTGGCCCCGGTCGGCCGCCACGGATGCGGCGCGCGGGTCGTGCGGCAGCCAGTGATCGAGCCGCCGGTCGAGTGCCTTGGCCGCTTCGCGCTGGAGCTTCGAGCGGAAGAGCGGCTTGCGCTGGTGGTTCACGACGATCTCGACGGGCAGGGCCGGATTGTCCTGCGTCAGGAAGTCGATCAGCCGGCGGCAATGCCGGATTGACGGCACCGAAATGTCGGTGACGATCAGCATTTCGTCGGCCCGCTCGATCACCGGCTCGATCCAGCCGACCAGCGCGCGGGGCAGGTCCACCACGACGAAGTCGCAACTCTGGCGCAGGCAGTCGAGCATCGCGGCGACCTGCTCGGGCCGCAGAGCGTCGAGCGGCGCGAATCTCGCGGGTGCGGCGAGGACCGCGAGGCCGTTCGGCAGGCTGGCCATCGACTGGTCGAGGAAGGTGGCATCGGGGATCGTGCCGTCCATGGCGAGCTTCAGGAGCGTGTCCTGCTCGGCAAGGTCGAGGAACGAGCCGACGGTGCCGAACTGAAGGTCGAGATCGACGAGCGCAACCTTCGGTCGCGGGTCCGAGCGCTTCAGCCCCGCGCCCGTTGCCAACTGGTCGGCGAGGTTGACCGCCACCGTGGTCGATCCGATCCCCCCGCGTGCCTGGGCGACCGCGATGATCCGCCCCGCGCGCCCCGGAGCGCCGGCATGGGCGCGCCCTTTCCCCGCCGTCCGGCCGTCCGTCGGCAAGGGCAGGACCTCGTCCACCCCGGCGTCCGTAAGCGCTCGGGCCTGCGCCAGCGAGATGGCGCCATCGGCGAGAGCGACAAGCTTCGTCTGCCCGCGCCGATGTGCCACGAGGTCGCGGACCGCGGCGAGATCGGCCTCATCGTTCGGGTCGGTCTGGAAAAGGATCACGTCGTAGGTCGCCATGGCCTCGACAGCATGGCCGTTCAGCCCGGCCAGGGTCGCGGTGCGCCGGTCCACCCGAATGCCGGCATCGCCGGCGAAGGACGCCGCGATGGCTTCCGATACGCGGGGCTCCGGCGCGATCACGAGCAGGGATTTCGCAGCGTCGGTCATCTCGTCATCCTTTCGGCGGTCCACCCGCGACAATCATCCGTTCTCGCCAAGGTTCAGGTCCTCTGCCGGCAACGACATGCTCATCGCCGGGAAGGGCACGCCCCAGCCGGGACCGCCCGGCACCGCGCCTTGCGCGAGGGCGGCGAGGTTGCCGAGCGGGGTCACGAAGGCGAAGTTCAGGTTGGTGAGCTCGACCGTGACGACCGGCACGTAGGGCCCGCCGAGGAAGTTCAGATCGGGGTCGAATTCGTAGCGGAAGGTGAGGTTGGCCACGCTCGATCCAGTCGGCATCAGGGGCGCGATCGCGGTCCAGATCTCGTTCGCGGTGGCATTGCCTGCCGCTCCCGGGCAGGCGATTGTCGCCGTCGCCACGCAGACCGTCGCTCCGGCCGAGCAGGGCGTGCCGAACCGCGGCGGGATCGTGCCAACCGGTGTCGCGCCCCGCGCGGTGCTGGCCGGTACGCCCGGGCAGGCGGCCGGGCGTACAACGGCGATCCGGCTCGCGATCTGCATCGCCTTGTCGGCCATGACGAACTCCGCCCCCATCCGGCCGAAGTCGATCAGCCCGAAGAACAGGAGCAGGAAGAGCGGGATCACGAAGGCAAGCTCCACCAGGGTCGTACCCGACTCGTCGGCCCAGAAGCGCCGCAGGATATGAATGAGGCCCCTCATGTCCCGAATACCTTCGCGCGGTCGGTGACCGTGGTCGTGAGCGTGGCCGAGGGGCCTGCCCCGAAGAGCGTGAAGAGGCCGCGGAAGGGGAAGGCGATCTCCACCACCGCGCTCACCGTGGCGACCGGGGCGGGGCTCACGCGGTAGGCCCCGGCGACGCCGACACAGGCGAGCGAGGGCGTGACAGAGGTGACGGTGACGGACGGGGCGAAGACCGCGCTTCCCGTCGTGCTCTGTCCGACGATGGAGGCGAGCTTCGGCGCGAAGCCGGTCACGCTTCCGCCAGCCGTGCAGATGTTCCCCGGCACGACCCGGGAGAGGTAGCGGGTTGCGTCGCGGACCCCGCCGATCGCGCTCTGGTAGGCGATCATCATGCGGCTGCCCTCGACGATCACGGCGAAGACCAGGAGCATCATCGGCAGCACCAGGGCGAACTCGACGAGCGCGGCGCCGTCGTCGGTCCTGGCGAAGGCGCGGAGCCTGGAGTTGAGCGGATGCTTCGGGCTGCGGGTCACGGGCATCACCTGTAAAGCTGCACGACATCGTGGATGATGCCGGCCGAGCCGCCGCTGCCCGTGTTGCCGCCGGCCGAGCCGATGATCTCGGCGTAGATGTCGAGCCCGTTGGTCGAGCCGTTGTCCACCACCGGCTCGGTGATGAACATCTTGACGAACTGGTGCACGGGCACGGCGGTCGCGCGGCCGGCGATCGGGTTCGCCGTGCAGTCGATCCCGGCCGCGATGATGACGCGCCGCTCGGGGTCGGGGTCCTGGTGAGGCGAGCACATCGGCCGGCCGGTCTCGGACAGTCCGTTCAGGATCGGAGTGCTGGACGTGGTGCCACCGGCGGCGGCGATCTCGGCCAGGTAGTATTCATAGCGCGTCCCGGCGCCGGGATGCGGGTCGGTGCCGCCATAGTTTGCCGTGACGTAAGCCATGCGACCGGCCGACCAGTTGCCGTCGCCATAGGGCGCGCAGCCGGGGAAGCAGTCGTCACGCGGGACGGCCTTCGTGTCGGGCGTGGCCTGCGGGTTGTTCCAGTTGCAGGCGCCGCCGCTTTTCGGCTCCAAGCCCTTGATGACGTTCGCCGCCGGCGCGTAGATCGGGTTGTTCTTCTCGTTCTTCATCGCGCCCGACCACATGTCGAAGCGGGTGTTGAGCGCGTCATTGGTGATGCCGACCTTCTGGCCCGGTTCCGTGTTCACGCCACGCTGGGCGAAGCATTGGGTGATGCTGCCGACGGCCCCGAGGACGCAGCGCAGCGTCGGCCCCGTGCCGCCCACGCCGGCACAGTTGCCGGTCGAGTCGAGGGCGAGCGTCGAGGGTTCGAGGAAGCCGAAGTTGCCCGGCCCCCAGGCCGCGCCCTGGCCGCCCGAGCGCAGCCGGATCATGTCGCCCACGGTGGCCGGGTTCGAGGCGTCGAAGCTCGGGCCGGGGATGCAGAACATCATCGGGGTGATGTCGCAGGCATACTGGGTGAAGCCCGCCACGGCAGAGGCGCTGGTCGCCGGCGTGGCCATCGCCCCGCCGGTCAGAACCGACAGGACCGAGCCGAACGAGAAGTTGACGGTCTGCTGGTTGACGATCACGCTGGCATAGATCGCATCCTCGGGAACTGTCGTCTGGCCGGGGGCGAGGCTGCCCGTGTCGCTTGCGGGAAGCGAGTCGTAAAAGCCGATCGCGTAGTCGGCCCCGCCGCCGAGCGCCCGCGACCCGCTGCCGAAGGTCTGGCTGTCGGTGACGAAGTTCGCCGCCGCGGCGGTGGCGCGGGTGATCGCGTCGCTCCGCCCGTCAAGCTCACCCGCTGCAGCGAGTGCGACATGGTCGGCGTAGGACTGAAGCTCGGACTGGGTGGCGGCGAGACGGCCGATGTCGAACGACAGCGCCACCATGCCGAGGAGCATGACCAGCGCCATCGCCCAGAAGACCAGGATCGTGCCGGCCTCGTCCCGGCCGAAGGTGCGGAGGGTTCTGCCGATCATCATGGTCCGAAGCTCCGCCCCTCACTCGACTTCCACGACCTCGACCGCGTTGGCGCGGCGGACCCGCACCGTCGGCTTGGCCACGGTCGGTTCCTCCACCGGCGACTGTTCGCGCAGGATGTCGGAGAGACGGATGGACTCGAGCGGCTTGTCCTCGGCATTGTCGAGCGAACGGAGCGACAGGCTCAGCGTTCCCGCCTTCTGGGCAAGCGCCAGCGTCTGGCTCTGCTCGGGCGTGACCTCGACGGTGACCGTGCGCGCGACCTGCGGAAGATCGGTCTGCTGGTCGGCCTGCTGGTCGACGCCGAGCACGCGGATGTTCTGAAGGATGGTGACGGCGCGAAGGGTCTGGTCGCGGCCCTGGGTCAGCACGATGTCGACGCTGTCCCCCGGAGTCACGAAGCCGCCGACGGCGGTTTCGGCATCGACCCGGATGGCCATGGCGCGGCTGTTCTCGCCGAGGCTCTGCACGATCGTGACCTTCTCGCCGAAGTTCGAGACCTTGGACGCCAGGATGAGTTCGCCCTGCGCGATCTCGTGCGTGGCGCGGCGCGGCTGCATGCCGGGCTGGGCGACGAGCGCGTTGAGGTCCGTGATCGCCCCCGGCGGAAGGGCGGCGCGCGGCCAGGACAGGACCTGCAGCATCTGCGGCTGGATCGGCTGGCCGAAGGGAATGTCGCGCCCGGCCACGACGACGGTCACAAGGGCGGCGGCGGGGTCGGTGGCGGCCACCGCGCGGCTCTGGTCGAGGTATTCGCGCGCACCGTAGGCCGAGCCCCCGGCGACGGCGATGCCGAGCATGGCGACGAGAACGGAACGTATGCCCACGAGCGTTTCCTCCGGCTGAGACGGCCGCCGACGGGCGGCCGGTTGGTGCCTGTTCCGCGACGGGGCAGCCCCTCCCCGCCGCGGAACAGGAATGTTTCGCTGTCTTGTGCGTCAGCAGCCGCCGGTGCCGACGGTCCCGGTGGTGTTCATGACGTTGCAGGCGGCGTCCATCTGGCCTTCGACGTCCTGCGCGAGCAGGCTCAGCGTCGAGGTGCCGACGACGACGGCGAGCACCAGCGCGATGCCGTATTCGACCAGCGTCACGCCTTCTTCGTCGTGGCGGAACGAGCGGAGTTTCTTCATCAGGGTTGCGCGCATTTCGTTCTCCTCAAATGCGGTCAGGTTTTCCGGGCAGGCCCCGGGGGTCAGAGAGAGACGAACCGGAAGGCAGGCTTGCGGCTCCCCCTCAGCATTGGGGCGCAAATGTGGCGGCGCATCGTCTGAAACGATGAGAGTTTCGCGGAGAGGTTGTATTTTCACCGGCCGGGGCGGCAATTGCGGCGGAACTGCGGCGGTCTGGCCGGCGGGCGTCAGTCCTGCGGGTCGCGCTTCACGCGGAAGACCGCGAGGTAGAGCGCCGGCACGAAGACCAGCGTGATTACCGTGCCGGCGATGATCCCGCCCATCATCGCATAGGCCATCGGCCCCCAGAAGATCTGCCGCGAGATCGGGATGAGCGCGAGGCTCGCCGCCGCCGCGGTCAGGAGGATCGGCCGGGCGCGGGCGTCGGAGGCCTCGAAGACGGCATCCCAGGCGCTGCGGCCCTTTGCCCGCAGGACCTCGATCTCGTCCACGAGGATGATCGAGTTGCGGATGAGGATTCCGATGAGCGCAAGCACGCCGAGGATCGCCACGAAGCCGAGAGGGGCGCCGGAAGGGACGAGCGCCGCGACAACCCCGATGAGGCCCAGCGGCGCGGCGCAGAGCACGACGAAGGCGAGCCGGAAGCCCTGCACCTGCACCATGATCAGGGTCAGCATGATGAGGATCATCAGGGGCACGACCGCGACGATGGGCGCCTGGCTCTTGGCGCTTTCGGCGACGGTGCCGCCGACCTCGACGTGGAGGCCCGCGGGGAGGCTTGCCGCGAAAGCGTCGATGCGGGGCTGAAGCGCCTTCACGATCGTGTCGGGCTGATCCTTCGTGGTGATCGCCGCCTTCACCGTGATCGTCGGCATCCGGTCGCGCTGGTGGATCACCGGCTGTTCGGTGCCGTAGTCGAAGGTGGCGACGCTCCGCAGCGGGATCGTCACGCTGCCGCTGCCCGAAAGCTGGAGCCCGGCGAGTTCCTCGACCGAGGTGCGCGATCGTTCGTCGCCGCGCGTGACGATATCGACGAGATAGGCCGCATCGCGCAGTTGCGTGACCGTCCTGCCATCGTAGATCGTGCTGAGGGCGGCGGCGATGTCGCTCGGGCTGATGCCGAGTTGCCGGGCCTTGTCCTGGAGGACATTGACCCGGACGACCCGCGCCGGCTCGTTCCAGTCCATCACGATGTTTGCGAGCCTTTGGTCGGTGGCCATCGCGGCGGCAAGATCTCGCGCCCTGTCGCGCAGCACGTCGATGTCGGGACCGCTCAGCCGGTACTGCACCGGCCGTCCGACCGGCGGACCGATGTCGAGAAGCTTGATGTAGATGTCGATGCCGGGGAAGTCGCGCGCCGCGATCTCTCGCAGTTCGGCCCGGAGCGCGTTGCGGGCCTCCACCGAGGGCGTCTGGATCACGATCTGTCCCATGTTGGGGCCGGGCGTCGGCACGTCGTAGGCCAGAAGGAACCGTGGCGCGCCGCGGCCGACGTAGGCGGCCCAGAAGAGCGCCTTGTCGTTGCCTGCCAGGTAGCTCTCCATCCGCGCCATCTGGTCCGAGGTTTCGGAGATCGCGGTGTTCTGCGGCAGGGCGAAATCGATGACCAACTCGGGCCGGTCGGAGTTGGGAAAGAACTGGTTCTCTACGAAGCGCATGCTCCAGATCGACACCGCGAAGGCCGCGAGGGTCAGTGCGATCGTCGCCCAGCGGAAGCGCATCGCTAGCCGAAGCATGCGGTGAAACGCGCGCCGCACCCGCCCCGGCCCATGGTCGTGGTGGGCCAGCTTCGCGGGCAGGAACGTGACCCCCAGCAGCGGCGCGAACAGCACCGCGACGATCCACGAGACGATGAGCGAGACGGCGATCACCACGAAGAGCGAAAAGACGAACTCGCCCGCCGCCGAATCGTTGAGCCCGACGGGAATGAAACCGGCAATGGTCACGAGCGTGCCGGTGAGCATCGGAAAGGCGATGGAGGTCCAGGCATGGGACGCGGCGGCAGTCAGCGTCGCGCCCTTTTCCAGCCGGGCAACCATCGTCTCGATGGCGATCATCGCGTCGTCGACGAGGAGTCCGAGCGCGATGATCAGCGCGCCGAGCGAGATGCGCTGGAGCGTGAACCCCGCATAATCCATGACGACGAAGGTGATGGCGAGCACGAGCGGGATCGTCAGCGTGACGACAAGCCCCGCGCGAACCCCGAGCGAGATGAAGCTGACCGCAAGCACGATCAGCACTGCCTCGAGCAGCGCCTGGAGGAAGTGGCCCACCGCCTCGTCGACGACATGGGGCTGGTTGGCAACCTGATGGATCTCGATCCCGACGGGCAAATCTGCCTGCGCCTGCGCGATGACCGCGTCGAGCGCGGTGCCGAAGTGGATGATGTTGGACCCTGCCTTCATCCCGACCGAAAGGCCCACGGCAGCGGCGCCGCGGAAACGGAAGAGGCTGGAGGGCGGGTCCTGATAGGTGCGGCGAATGTCGGCCACGTCCGAGAGGCGGAAGAACCGGTCGCCAACGCGCAGGTTGATCGCCTCGAGGCTTTCGGTCCCGGAGAACTGCCCGCCGATGCGGACGAGCACCTGCTCGGGTCCGGCGTCGATCACGCCGGAGGGCAGGATGGCGTTCTGTGCCGCGAGCGTGGCCATCACGGCCTGCTGGTTGAGCCCGAGTGCCGCAAGCTTCTCGGTCGAGAACTCGAGATAGATCACCTCCTCCTGGGTGCCGAAGATCTCAACCTTGCCTGCGTCCGGAAGGGCCTGCACCGCACGGCGGACGTTCTCGACGTAGTCGCGCACCTCGCGCGGGGTGAAGCCATCGGCGGTGAAGGCGTAGATGTTGCCGAAGACGTCGCCGAAGTTGTCGTTGAACTGGAAGCCCGCGAACTCGGCCGGGAACTCCGGCCGGATGTCGGCCATCATGTTGCGCACCCGCTGCCAGATCAGCGGCAGCCTATCCGGCTTCGTGGTCGGCAGAAGCTCCACATAGACGATGGTCTGGCCCGGGGCCGTCACCGAGCGGGTATGGTCCAGCTCGTCCAAATCCTCGAGCTTCTTCTCGATCCGGTCGGTGACCTGGGCCAGCGTCTCGGCGGTGGTGGCGCCGGGAAGGGCGGCCGAGATGATCATCGTCTTGATCGCGAAGTTCGGATCTTCCTCGCGCCCGATCGAGACATAGGAAAGGACGCCCGCGACAAGCGAGACGATCATCAGGAACCAGACGAAGGACCGGTGCTTGATCGCCCAGTCCGAGAGGTTGAAGCCGCTCATTCCGTCACGCGCGGGCCGACCGGCTGCCCGTCCTCAAGCGAGTGGATGCCCTTGGTCACGACCTCGTCCCCGGCGTTCAGGCCCGAGGCGACGACGACGAAGTCGCCGACCGCGGGGCCGAGCGTGACCGGGCGCCGCTCGACGCGGCGGTCTGCGCCCGCGACGACCCAGACCGCAGGGGTGGCATCAGCATCGAGGATCGCCGCGGCGAGCAGCGCAACGCCGGCGTCCGCCTCGGCAGCGCGCGTCACCCGGACGAGCGCGCCGAGGCGAAACTCCATGGCGGCGTTCTGAAGCGTCAAGTGCGCCGTGCGCGTCCGCGTGGCCGCGAAGGCAACCGGGTCGATCCGGTTCAGCGTGGCATCGGCCGCGACCTCGGGGTTGGCGACGAGTCGCACGACGAAGCGGGTGCCAAGGGGATGGGCGGCCACATCCTGTTCCGTCAGGTCGATGGCGACCTCGCGCTCGTCGGTCGCCGCAAGCCGGAGGACCGGCTGGCCTGCCGCGACCGTCGCGCCCGGTTCCGCCGAGACGGAGGTGACGACACCGTCCTGCGGCGCCGTCAACGTGGCGAGGCCCAGCATGTCCCGCGCGCGCGCCACGTCCGCCTGCGCCTGCTCCAGCCGCGCCGCGGCGGCGACGCGGGCGCGCTCTGCATCGTCGAGCCGGGTCGCGCTTCCGACGCCGCGGCGGGCGAGAACCTCTGCCCGGTCGCGTGCATCGGTGGCGGAGCGCAGCTGCGCCTCGGCCACGGTCACGCCGGCCTCGGCCGCGCGCAGCGCCGCGTCGAGGTCCTCGGGGTCGAGGCGGGCCAGCACCTCTCCCCTCGCCACCGTGTCCCCGGCCGAGACCGGCCGTTCGGCGATGGAGCCGGCAAGGGGAAAGCCGAGGTCGGCTTCGATCTTTGCCGTGACCGTGCCGACGAAGGTCACCGGCAGCCCGGATTCGGGGTTCACGATGACCGACACGACGGGTCGGGGCGTCGAAGTTCCGGGCGCGGGCGTGTCGGCGGCGACCGCGACGGTGGCGAATGCAGAGATTGCCGCGATCAGGATGAGGCGTGTCATTTCACCTCCTCCGCCGCGCGCACGACGCGGCCGGGATAGAGAAGCTGCGCCCCCCTTGCGACGATGAGCGTGCCGTCGGCTATCCCCGAGGCGACGACGATCCGGCCCGTCTCGTAGCGTTCGATCCTGATCGGCAGCGATGAGACCGCCATCGTCGCGGGATCGACCTGCCAGACGGCGGGCCCCTCCGCGGTCGCCGATATGGCGGTGTAGGGCAGGATCACGCGGGCCGGCTCCGGCAGCGCGACGGTACCGCGCACCGCCTCGCCGAAGGCGAGCCCCGCGGGTGGGTCGGTGACGGCGACCTTCACCGTGACGGTGCCGGTCGAGGCGTCAACGACCGGGGAAATCTCCGCGACACTGCCGGAAAAGAGCACATCCGGTCGCTCGATGAGCGCGAGCGTGACCGGCGGCAGCGCTGCGGTCAGAGTCAGCATCACCTCGGGCACGGCGAAGACGGCGTCGAGCCCTGCGCCGAGAGCGAGTTCCACCACCGGCTGGGCCGCGCCGACGATCTGCCCGGGTTCGGCCATCCGCCGGGTGACGGTCGCTGCCTCTGGCGCGACGAGGACCGTGTCCGCCAGAGCCTTCTCGGCCCGGTCGTGGGTCGCCTGCGCCTCCGCCAGCGCCCCTTCGGCGATGCGCAGCGCGTCCTCGGCCCCGTCGCGCGCGATGCGCGTGGTGGCGCCCCGTTCCAGCAGTGCGTCCTGACGGTCGAGGTCTTCGGCAGCCTGCCGGTAGTCGGCCGTCGCGGTCTGCATCCGCGCCCGCGCGCTGCGGAGCGCCTGTTCCTGCTGCACCGAGTCCATCCGGGCCAGCACGGCGCCCTTGGCCACCTTCTCGCCCTCCTCCACCATCACGTCCGTGAGCCGCCCGCCGGCAGAAAAGGACGCGCTCAGCGGATCCCGCGCGCGGATCTCGCCGGTGAGCGACCGGCTCACGGTCTGGCCCTCGGGATGGGCCGCGACGATTTCGACGACGAGCGGCGGCTCGCCGGCTGCGGGCAGCGCCAGCGCGAGGAGCACGGAAAGCGGCAGGGTCAGGCGAACCAAGGGCGACCTTCTCCTCGTCGCGGACGGTAACCCGGGGGAATCGGGCACGTTGAGACGGTATCACCTAACGCGGCTGGGTCGAGATGTGTCGCATCGTTTTTCCCCCCGGCGGACGCTGCGGCAATCGCCGCGCGGCGCGCCCGCCCATTCTCCTGTTGACAGGAGACCGGCCGCGAAGCTGAGGTGGCGGCAACCGGGGATCTCGGGCCGGCGGGCGTGACGCCCTTCCCGGCAGACCGGGCAACAGGGAGACGACGAGATGAGATTCGCAAAACTCACGCTTTCGGCCGCGATGGCCCTGGTGCTCGGCACCGATGCGACGATGGCGCAGAACGACTGCGCGGCAGGAAAGACGCTGAAGGACGGCGTCCTGACGATTGCGACGGGCAATCCGGCCTACTTCCCCTGGGTAATCGACAACGACCCGACTTCGGGCAAGGGGTTCGAGGCGGCGGTCGCCTACGAGGTCGCCAAGCGCATGGGCTTCCCGGCCGACAAGGTGGAGTGGACCTCCACGACCTTCGATCAGGCGATCCAGCCGGGGCCGAAGGAATTCGACTTCAACCTTCAGCAATATTCGATCACGCCCGAGCGTGACCAGACGATCGACTTCTCCGAACCCTATTACAACGCGGCGCAGGCGGTGCTGGTGCGCAAGCCCACGGTGGATGCCGGCGCCAAGCCGGAACTCGCGTCGCTCAAGGCGCTGAAATGGGGCCTCGCGGCCGGCACCACCGCGCCCGCGCTCATCGCGACGCTGGTCGGGCCTGAGAGCGAGGCCATGCTCTACGAGGATACCGCCGACGTGTCCGAGGCCCTGAAGGCCGGGCAGATCGACGCCACGCTGATGGACCTGCCCTCGGCGCTCTATACCGCCGCGGTCGTGCTCGATGACGGCGTGGTGCTGGGCCAGTTTCCTGCCGGCGATACGCCCGCCGACAGTTTCGGCCTGGTCTTCGAGGAGGGCAACGCGCTGAGGGATTGCGCCAACGCAGCGCTCGCCGAGATGACGGCGGACGGCGCGCTGGCCGCGATCGAGGCCGAATGGCTGGCAGAGGCGACCGGGGCGCCTGTCATCCAGTAAGCCCATACGATGACGCATGGGGATCATGGCGCAGGCGGCCAGCCAGCGGCCGTCCGGCGGCCGACGCGGCGCGAGCTGCGCGAAGCGCGGATGCGGCGGCGGAGCGTGTTCATCGCCACCGCGAGCACCGCACTGGTGGTCGCGGCCATCGTCCTCCTGGTGCCGCTGGCACCGGGGTGGGAGCGGGTGCAGAAGGCCTTCTTCAACGGCGAGGTCTTCTGGAAGACCTTCCCGGGGCTTGTGAGGGCGTTCCTGGTGGACATCATGATCTTCGCCTGGTGCGCGCCGATGATCGCCTTCCTCGGCCTTCTCGTCGCGCTGGCCCGCGATGCCCGTTCGCCCGCCCTCTTCCCGCTCCGGCTCTTCGGGATGATCTACAACGACGTCTTCCGCGGCGTGCCGGTGATCCTCGTCATCTACCTCGTCGGGTTCGGCATCCCCGGGCTCGGCCTGCCGCGGCCCTGGAACAGCCCCTACATATGGGGCACGGTCGCCGTCGTCCTCACCTATTCCGCCTATGTGGCCGAGGTCTACCGGACGGGGATCGAGTCCATCCACGAAAGCCAGCGCGCCGCGGCAACCTCGCTCGGCCTTTCGCATTGGGACGTGATGCGCTTCGTCATCCTGCCGCAGGCGATCCGCCGCGTGATCCCGGCCAACATGAACCTGCTGATCGCGCTGCAGAAGGACGTGGCGCTTCTGTCGTTCATCGGGCCGGTTGAACTGCTCAGACAGGCCGGTGTGTACAAGTCGCTGCTGGCGAACTTCACCCCCTACCTCGGCGCCGCGCTGATCTTCCTTGCCGTAACGGTGCCCGCGACGCGCTGGGTGGACCGGCTGATCGCGCGTCAGAACGCGGCGCGGAGCTGACGCATGGCGAAGCTGAGCGTCAGGGATGTCTGGAAGAGCTTCGGCGCGCACGAGGTGCTGCGCGGCCTCAGCCTGGATATCGAAGCGGGCCAGATGGTCTGCCTCATCGGCGCGTCGGGGTCGGGCAAATCCACGCTCCTGCGCTGCCTGAACCTGCTGGAGCCCGTCGACGATGGCGCGATCCTGCTCGACGGGCGGGACATCACCGATCCCGACCTCGACCCCCAGCCGGTCCGCCAGCGCATCGGCATGGTGTTCCAGAGCTTCAACCTCTTTCCGCACATGACGGCGGTGGAAAACGTCCTGCTCGCGCCGCGCCGCATCCGGAGGAAGAGCCGCTCGGAACTTCTGCCGGAGGCCGAGGCGCTCTTTGCCCGCTTCGGCCTTGCCGACCGGATGAGCCACTATCCCGACCAGTTGTCGGGGGGGCAGCAGCAACGCGTGGCGATCATCCGGGCGCTGGCCATGCGGCCGGAGGTGATGCTCTTCGACGAGGTGACCTCGGCGCTCGATCCCGCGCTCGTGGGCGAAGTGCTGGACGTGCTCAGGGCGCTGAAGGCAGAGGGCATGACCATGGTGCTTGCGACGCACGAGATGGCCTTCGCCCGCGAAGCCGCCGACAAGGTCTGTTTCCTCGACGACGGCCGGATCCTTGAGGAGGGACCGCCATCGGCAATCTTCTCCGCCCCGCGCGAGGACCGGACCCGCGCCTTCCTCGCCCGCGTTCTGTGACGAAAGCCCGCGGCCGGTCTCCTTGCTGTTGCGCAGGCAGGGTGCCAAGGTTCCCGCAAAGGGTGAGGCACAGATGACACTCGGCTCGGTCTCGGCGGCGGTTTCCTATTTGCACGACAGGGCGGGTCTTGCGCCGGAGACCGCGCTCGTCCTCGGCTCGGGCCTCGGTCCGCTCGCCGAGGAGGTGGAGGGTATCGCGGTTCCCTATGCCGATATCCCGGGCTTCCCCGTCTCCACCGCGCCGGGCCATGCGGGCCGGCTGATCCTCGGCCGAGCCTTCGGGCGCGCCTGCGCCGTCATGCAGGGCCGCGTCCACATGTACGAAGGCTATTCGCCGCAGGAGGTTGCGTTTCCGATCCGCGTCATGGCGGCGCTCGGCGCGCGGACGCTTGTCCTGACCAATGCCGCCGGCGGGATGCACCCGGAGGACCGGGTGGGCGACCTCGTGGTGATCGAGGATCACCTCTCGCTCGCCGTCGCTTCCGGCCTCGATCCCTTGCGCGGCCCGAACGACCCGGCTACGGGCCCCCGTTTCGTCTCGATGAACCGGGCCTACGACCCCGACCTCGTGGCGCTGGCCGAAGCGCTTGGAGGGCTCAGGCGCGGCACCTACGCCCATGTCGTCGGCCCGAGCTTCGAGCCGCCTGCGCTGATCCGGCTTCTGAAGCTTGCCGGTTGCGACCTCGTCGGGATGTCGACCGTGCCGGAGGTCATCGCGGCACGGCATCTGGGACTCCGCGTGCTTGCGATCTCTGCCGTGACGAACATCGCGGTCGACAGCGTGGCGAGCCCGCATGTCACGACCGAGGCCGAGGTCTGGGAGGCGGTGAAGACCGTGCAGCCGAAACTCCTCGCGCTGATGCGCGACCTGATCCCCGCCCTGTCGGAGGTCCGCGGATGACCGCATTTCCCGCCCGTTGCGACACGCTTGTCACCAACGGCCATGTGCTCACGATGGACGACGCCTTCACCGCCATCCGCGACGGCGCGGTGGCGATTTCCAAAGGCCGGATCGCAGCCATCGGCCCGATGGCGGAGGCGGCAGGCGTCGCGGCGCGCGCGGTCATCGACGCCCGGGGCGGGATCGTCCTGCCCGGCTTCGTCAACACCCATTGCCACGCCGCGATGGTCCTTTTCCGCGGCCTCGCCGACGACCGGCCGCTCGACGGCTTCCTCAAGGCAGTCTGGGCCGCCGAGGCCGCCCATGTCACGCCCGAGACGGTGCGCGCGGGCGCGGCGCTGGGCCTCGCCGAGATGGCGCTGGGTGGGGTGACGCACGTCGTGGACATGTATTTCCATCCCGACGCGACCGTGGATGCCGCCCGCCACGTCGGCATCGGCCTGACCGCGGGCCCCGTGTTCATCGGCTTCGACGGCATCGACCACCTGCCCTGGCCCGAGCGGCTGCGCTTTGCCGAGGCCTTCGTCACCCGCCATCGCGGAACCGAGGGGCTGGACCTGATGCTGATGCCGCATTCGGCCTACACGCTCGACGCGGCACAGCTCGCCGAGGTGACGGCGCTTTCCGAACGGCTCGGCGTGCCCGTCCACATCCACGCAGCCGAGGCGCCCTCGGAAATGGCCCTCGTCGCGGCGCGGCACGGCACGACGCCCGTCCGCGCGCTCGACCGGGCCGGGATGATCCGGCCGGGGACGCTCCTGGCCCATGCGGTGCACCTCGACGACGCGGAGATCGCGCTTCTGGCCGAGCGCGGCGTCGCCATGGCGCATTGCCCATTGTCGAACGCCAAGCTCGCCTCCGGCGCCGCGCGGCTATGCGACCTGAGGTCCGCGGGGGCAGTCACCTCCCTCGGCACCGATGGCGCGGCGAGCGGGAATGACCTCGACATGTTCCGCACGATGCGGCTTGCTGCGCAGATGGCGATCCTCGCCTCGGGCGCGCCCGACGCCCTGCCTGCGCGCGATGTCGTTGCCATGGCCACGCGCGAGGGCGCTCGCGCGGCAGGGCTCGGCGCCCGCAAGGGACGACTGACCGCAGGGATGGACGCCGACCTGATCGTGGTCGATCTCTCGTCGCCGCACCTGATTCCCTCCTACGATCCCTATTCGAGCCTCGTCTATGCGGCAGGGCGGTCGGACGTGGCCCATGTCATGGCGCGGGGGCGTCCGATCGTTGCGGACAGGCGGATTGTCGCCGATGTTACCTCGGACATCGCCGCCGTGCGCGCCGTCGCGTCCAGCATTTCGGCAAGTGCGCTAAGGGCCTAGTCCAGGGTCGCAGGGCTACTGCCGATTGTGGTCTGCTCGATGCGGACACGAACAATTTGCGACCATGCGTTTGAATGTTGCGGCGCGGAAGCTTAATATGTCTGCATACGGGTGGGGCGCCGAGGGGTGTCGGTGTTCCACAAGCCGGGTGTTCTGGCTGGCCTGGGTCGTTCGGACCCTCTTTTGCTGCCGTCGAGAGGGTGGGGCCAATGGATAGGGTGGCGACAGACGTCGCGAAGCCGCCTGTTGGCGGCGGGGAATTGCCGAGCTTTGAAGAGCTTCTGGCGAAGGGGTCATTCCATGCCCGGCTCGCACGCGCGCGCGCCGAACGCGAGAAGGTGCTGGCGGAAGCCGGTGACGACGGCTTCATCCTCGACACGCGCCGGAAGCCCTGGGAAAAGCAGGATGCGGCAGGGAACGACGGCGGACCTCCGACCCGGGTGCTTGACGCCACGGTCGCGACGGAGGCCCGGCGATCCGTTGTCACGCCGTTGCGGCCCGAAAGGCGCCGACACGCCGTGGGCGAACGCGGCAACAGGCAGACTGCGGAGGTCCTGCTGCTCAGGCCGAACGCCGCCGTAAAGGTGGTCGCTCTGAAACCGGACTCGTCCAGATTCACACAAGCACCGCGACCGGGGGCTGCAACCGCGGCGAAGCAGGTGGCGGTACCTGTGCGGCAGGTGCTGCCCAACCCCGCGCCGATGCTCACGCCGTCACGCCTCCGCCGTGTCTTCATGGTCGGCAGCGGGTTCGCAGCCGGACTGTTGCTTGGCGTCGCGGCTGCCGCGCTTGCGCCGCTTGTTTGGGCCACGGTGATGCCGGTGCCTGTGCCGCCGCCGGTGACCGCCGCAGCCGATCCACAGCCCCTCGCATTTCCTCCGGTTCCAGCCGCGCCGGCCGGGGGCATCGCCGTGGCTTCGGCGTCGGCGCCGGTGAGCAGGACCGAACCGCCGCTGCCGATGGGCGCGGCGTCCCCCGACGCACCACCGGCAATTCCCTCGACCGTGTCCGGGCTGGCGATCGCGTCCGGCCCGGCGCAGCCCTCGCCGCCGGCCGCGGCGGAGAGGCTGGCTTCACTGCCCGCGCCTGCGCGGCTTTCCGCCGCTCCCTCCTCATCGGCGGCGGTGCTCCATCCGACGGGTTCGCCGGACGCGGCACCGGTCTTCGAAAGGCCGGCCGGACGGCCGACGGCCCCGGCCGGCCGGTCCACGATTGCCGCGCTCAACCCGCGACTGGACGCAGGATCTACGGATGCGCCCCCGATGGCCCTGCCGTTCGCGCCGCCGGACGACTCCGCCCTGGTCCGCCTGGCCATCGCCACCGCTGCCGATGCGCCGCCCGGCCCGCCGGA
>NZ_JAYRTX010000042.1:0-26983 GCF_041919395.1 Albidovulum sp. | reverse complement strand
CCTCGACCGCCCGGATCGCGTCGATCACCCGCCCGGGTCCGACCTTCAGCCCTGTGCGGCGCAGGGCGCGGGCGAAATGGGCGATGTTGACCGCGAGCTTGCCGTCCTCGGGGATGTCGAGGGGAAAGAGTTCAGCCATCGCCGGCGCGGTGGGGGGGCCGTCCCCGCACTCCCGGAGTGTTGCCGCAATGAAGAAGTGGTGGCCGCATCGTCCCGCGCCTCAGGCCGGCGCGAAGTCGGCGCGAAGTTCGTCGAGGATCTTCCTGGCCGGAGCGCCGGCGATCTTCTGGATGTCGTCCTGGTATTTCAGGATCGCGCCCAGCGTGTCGGCGATGACCTCGGGCGAAAGGGCGATGACGTCGAGCGCGAGGAGGCATTTCGCCCAGTCGATCGTTTCGGCGACGCCGGGTTTCTTGAAGAGGTCCTCGCGCCGGAGCTTCTGGACGAAGGCGACGATCTCGCGGCTCAGCGTCTCGGTCGCCTCCGGGGCGCGGGCGTGGAGGATCTCCATCTCGCGGTCGAACGAGGGGTAGTCGACCCAGTGGTAGAGGCAGCGGCGCTTCAGCGCGTCATGCACCTCGCGGGTGCGGTTTGAGGTCAGGATGACGATGGGGGGTTCCGGCGCCCGGATGGTGCCAAGCTCGGGGATCGTCACCTGGAAGTCGGAGAGCGCCTCCAAGAGGAAGGCCTCGAAGGGCTCGTCGGTGCGGTCGAGTTCGTCGATGAGAAGGACCGGCGCGCCGCCGGGCTGGGGGCGCATCGCGGCGAGGAGCGGCCGTTCGATCAGGTAGTCCTCGGTGAAGAGCTCGGCCCTGAGCGCTTCGCGGTCGGCGCCCCCACCGGCCTCGGCGGTGCGGATCGCCAGCATCTGGGCGGCGAAGTTCCAGTCGCAGACGGCCGAGGCCGCGTCGAGCCCCTCGTAGCACTGGAGCCGGATGAGACGGCGGCCCAGCGCCGCGGCGATCGCCTTGGCGATCTCGGTCTTGCCGACCCCGGCCTCGCCTTCGAGGAACAGGGGCCGGCCGAGCTTCAGGGCGAGGAAGACGACGGTCGAGAGCGCCCGGTCGGCGATGTATCCATTGCCGGCGAGCTGCCGGGTGACGTCCGAGATATCCGCGGGAAGGCCGGTCACGGTGCGGGGTCCTCCACTTGCCGGGCCTTCGCTGCCCTGCGGCCAACTAAGACCGGCGCCGCGCGCCTGTCCAGCCCGGTCGCGCGGACAGGCGACCGAAGGCCGGGAGGCCAAAGGTCGCGGCGGCCCATGTGGTCGTTATCAGGCAGAAGTGGTGGCTAGGGGCGGACTTGAACCGCCGACCCCATGATTATGAGTCATGTGCTCTAACCAGCTGAGCTACCTAGCCGCACCGGCGGCGGTCCTATGCCAGCGGCCCCCGCCCGTCAAGCGATATTCGCCGTGGCGGTCAAACCCCGTAGTGTTCGCGGTACCAGGCCACGAAGGCGGCCATGCCAGCCGCGATGCCGGTTTCCGGCCGGTAGCCGGTGAGCCGGGTCAGAAGGCGGTTGTCGGCCCATGTCGCGGGCACGTCGCCCTTCTGCATTTCCATGAGGTTGCGGACGGCCGTCCGGCCAGTCGCCTTCTCGATCGCCGCAATGAAGTCGCCGAGTGCCACCTTCTCGCCGTTGCCGATGTTGACGACGCGCCAGGGCGCGACGGGCGAGAGGCTGTCGCCCTCCTCGATCGCGTCCGGCGCGGCGGGCCGTTCGGGGGGCTTGTCCATCAGAAGCCGGATCGCCCGGACGAGGTCCGTCACATAGGTGAAGTCGCGGAACATCCTGCCGTGGCCGTAGACGTCGATGGTCTCGCCCTGGAGGATTGCCTTCGTGAACTTGAAGGGCGCCATGTCGGGCCGGCCCCAGGGACCGTAGACGGTGAAGAAGCGGAAGCAGGTCGTGGGCAGGCCCCAGAGATGCGCCCAGGAATGGGAGAGCGACTCGGTCGCCTTCTTCGTCGCGGCATAGAGCGAGACCTGGGTGTCGGCTTTGTCGGTCTCTCGGTAGGGCATCTCGGTATTGGCGCCGTAGACCGAGGAGGTGGAGGCAAGGAGGAGGTGCTTCACCCCGCAGTCGCGTGCGGCCTCCATCACGTTGAACGTGCCCTCGATATTCGACGAAAGGTAGCTCCGCGGCGCTTCTAGCGAATAGCGCACCCCGGCCTGCGCGGCGAGGTGGACGACCACGTCGGGCTTGAACGCCGCCATGTCGGCGGCAAGCCGGGCGTTGTCCTCCAGCATCGCTTGCGTGAAGCCGAAGCCTTCGCGCTGATGGAGCATCGCGAGCCGGCCGCGCTTCAGCGCGAGGTCGTAATAGGCGGTCATCCCGTCGTAGCCGTGGACGCGCAGTCCCTCCTTCAGGAGGAGTTCGGACAGGTGGAAGCCGATGAACCCGGCCGCCCCGGTGACATAGACACGCTGCATGGCCTTCCCGTCGCTTTCCGCCCCTGGCTCGTCCCGATCCTTAGCCGCTCGCGCCGCGCAGTCCAAGCCCGGCCGCGCGACCGGCTTGGCGAAAGCGCCCGGGCAGGGTAGTCAGAGGCGGGCAAGGGGGGCAGGCGATGCAGGGTCAGATCCCGCTGACACGCGATCTGGTGCTGATCGGCGGCGGCCATACCCATGCGCTGGTGCTCAGGATGTGGGGGATGCGGCCTATCCCCGGTGTGCGGCTGACGCTGATCAGCCCCGAACCGACGGCCGCCTACTCGGGGATGCTGCCGGGCCATGTCGCCGGCCACTACCCGCGCGAGGCGCTCCAGATCGACCTCGTCCGGCTCGCGCGACATGCCGGCGCCCGGCTCATCCTCGGCCGCGCGGACGGGATCGACCGCGCGGAGCGGCGGATCAGCGTGCCCGGGCGGCCGGACGTTGCCTTCGACGTCGCCTCCATCGACATCGGCATCACCTCGGACATGCCGGCGCTGACCGGCTTCGCCGAGCATGCGGTGCCGGCGAAGCCGCTCGATGCCTTCGCCGACGCCTGGGAGGCGTTCGCGGGCCGCGCCGCACGGGGGGAGGCCGCGCCGCAGGTCGCGGTGATCGGCGGCGGCGTGGCCGGGGTGGAACTGGCGCTGGCGGCGCACCACCGGCTCGGCCCCGGCGCAGAGGTCACGGTGGTCGAGAAGGACGCGGCGCTGGCACGGATCGGCGGCGGGGCGCGTCGGGCGCTTCTGGCGCATCTCGGCCGGAACGGGATCACGCTGCGGGAAGGCGCGCGCGCCGTGGCGGTGGAGCCGGGGGCGGTGCGGCTGGACGGCGGCGGGCGGGTGGAGGCGGCCTTCATCCTCGGCGCGGCCGCGACGCGCCCGCAGGGGTGGCTCGGCGACACCGGGCTGGTGCTGGCAGAGGGGTTCGTCACCGTCGGGCCCAGCCTGCAGAGCGTGAGCGATCCCGCGATCTTCGCCGCAGGCGACATCGCCCACATGGACTTCGCGCCACGCCCGAAAGCGGGGGTCTATGCCGTCCGCCAGGCGCCGGTGCTCCTGCACAACCTCGGCGTGGCACTGACCGGGCAGGGCAGGATGCGGAGCTACCGGCCGCAGCGCGACTACCTGAAACTGATCTCCACCGGCGGCAAGGGCGCCGTCGCCGACAAGTGGGGCCTGCCCTTCGACGGGCCCTGGCTCTGGCGCTGGAAGGACCGGATCGACCGGCGCTTCATGGCGATGTTCCACCAGCTTCCGCAGATGCCTGTCCCCGCCCTGCCGGCAAGGGTGGCCGCCGGGGTGGCCGAGGAACTCGCTTCCGCCAGGCCGATGTGCGGCGGCTGCGGGGCGAAGGTCGGGCAGGCGGAACTGAAGGCGGCGCTTGCCCACCTGCCGCGGCCGGCGCGGCCCGACGTGCTGTCGGGGCCGGGCGACGACGCGGCGATCCTGACCCATGGCAAGGGGCATCAGGTGCTGACGACCGACCATGTGCGCGCCTTCACCGAGGACCCCTGGATACTGGCGCGGATCACCGCCCTTCACGCGATGGGCGACGTCTGGTCGATGGGCGCACGGCCGCAGGCGGCGCTGGCGCAGGTGATCCTGCCCCGGATGAGCGCGGACCTTCAGGCGCGGACGCTGACCGAGATCATGGAGGCGGCGGCGGATGTCTTTGCGGCCGAGGGCGCCGATGTCGTGGGGGGGCACACCAGCCTTGGCGCGGAACTCACGGTGGGATTCACCGTCACCGGCCTTGCGGCGCAGAGGCCGGTGACAATCGCCGGCGCGCGGCCGGGCGACTGGCTGATCCTGACCAAGCCGCTTGGCACCGGGGTGATCCTCGCCGCCGAGATGGCGGGGGCCGCACCGGGCGAGGTCGTGGCGCGGGCGCTCGCCGCCATGGCCCGCCCGCAGGGGGCGGCGGCGCGGCTTCTTGCGCCCGAGGCCCATGCGATGACCGATGTCACCGGTTTCGGGCTGGCCGGCCACCTTCTGGCGATGCTCGACGCCTCTGGCGTGGCGGCGCGAATCTCGCTCGCCCATGTGCCGGTCCTGCCGGGGGCGGAGGCGCTGGCGGCCGAGGGGCATGGCTCCACCCTCCTGCCCGCGAACCGGGGGGCGATGGCGCGGATGTTCCTGACCGAGGGGCCACGCGCGGACCTTCTCTTCGATCCGCAGACGGCGGGCGGGCTCCTCGCCGCCGTGCCGGCGGGCGTTGCGCTCGACCTCGTGCACCGGCTGCGGGCGACGGGTGAACGCCCGGCAGTCATCGGCGAGGTGGTGGCCGGCACGCCCTTCCTGACCGTCGAGGACTGAGCCGGCGGCGGCCTGCGGGCGCGGGTTCAGCGCCGGGTCGCCGAGGCAAGCGCGCCAACCGTCAGTGCGATCCTGTCAGCGAGCGGGGCGAGCGCCTCGGGCGCGAGGCTTGGCGCCTCGACCACGCGCTCGCGGCCGTCGGCGAAGCGTGCCCGGTGCTTTTCGTAGCG
Source organism: Albidovulum sp. (assembly GCF_041919395.1). Taxonomy (NCBI): domain Bacteria; kingdom Pseudomonadati; phylum Pseudomonadota; class Alphaproteobacteria; order Rhodobacterales; family Paracoccaceae; genus Albidovulum; species Albidovulum sp. Next base: position 22,060 of record NZ_JAYRTX010000042.1, on the reverse strand, counting down.
CGGGTCGTAGTGATGCGCCATGAGGCCGGCCGCGAGCGGCGCGAAAGCACCCTCGGCGGCGAGAGCCAGCCAGGTGTCGACCACCTCGGCCAGGTGCAGCGGGCGCAGGCTCTCGATCACTGCGGCGAGGCGCGCACGGTCCCCGGCCAGGTCGGCATAGGCGCGGGCGAGATAGGCGGCGCGGGCCTCAGCCGGGGCCGCGACATGAATGCGGGGGGCTGCCGCCATGGCCGCCCAGAGTTGCTTCGGCAGCGCGATGTCGCCGACCTTGGAGCTTTCGGCCTCCACCACGACGGGGCGGGCGGGATCGAGGGTCGCGAGCGCCATCGCGAGCCGCCCCTCGAAGGCTTTCTGCGAGGGCTGCCCGCCCGGCATCGCGCCGAAGAGCGAGCCTCGGTGGTTGGCGAGGCCCTCGAGGTCGATGACCTGCAGCCCCCGGGCCGCGAGGAGCGCGAGAAGCTCGGTCTTGGCCGAGCCGGTGTTGCCGTCCAGCACGACGACCGGGCTCGGCACCGGACGGTCATGAAGCATCTCGACCACGAGCCGCCGCCAGGACTTGTAGCCGCCGTCGACAAGCTCGACCCGCCAGCCCACCTGCGCGAGGATCGTCGCGAAGGAGCCGGAGCGCTGGCCGCCGCGCCAGCAATAGAGCAGTGGCCGCCAGGCCCCCGAGAGGTCGGCGAGCGGCCCTTCGAGATGGCGGGCTGCATTGCGCGCGACGAGCGCCGCGCCAACCTTCCGCGCGAGGAAGGGCGACTGCTGCTTGTAGATCGTGCCGACCCGCGCGCGCTCCGCATCGTCGAGCACCGGCAGGTTGATCGCGCCGGGCAGGTGATCCTCGGCATACTCCGAGGGCGAGCGCACGTCGATCACCGCATCGTGGTCGAGCGCGGCGACCTCGGCGAGCGACGCAAGCGTGCGGAGCATGGGGGTGGGCGACATGGCCCCCTCTTAGCGCCCGGGCCGGGGCACGGGAAGCCCCCCGCGGCGGACGCCAGGCAGGCGCCTTTCAGTAGACCATCACCGGCGCGCCGAGCGCGACGCGATCGTAAAGGTCGATGACATGTGCGTTCACCATCCGCAGGCAGCCATTCGACACCGACTTGCCGATGGAGTTCGGTTCGATCGTGCCGTGGATCCGGATCGCGGTGTCGCGGCCATCCTGGAAGAGGTAGATCGCCCGCGCGCCGAGGGGGTTCTTCGGCCCGCCCGGCATCCCGTCGGCATACTTTGCATAGGCGCCGGGGTTGCGCGCGATCATCTCGGGCGTCGGCTTCCAGCTTGGCCATTCGACCTTCTTGCCGACCTCGGCCGCGCCGCGGAAGACAAGCTCGGCCTTGCCCACCGCAACGCCATAGCGGATCGCCACACCCTTGCGGGCGATGTAGTAGAGGAAGTACTTCGACGAGATCACATGGATCGTTCCCGGCTCCAGGTCGCGGCGCACGGTGACGACCGACGGATAGAGTTCGGGCGCAAGCGTGAGGCCCGGGATCGGCGCCGAGGGCGGTGGCGGCTTCACCGCGGGGATGGCGAGCGCCGGGCGGCCGGCGGCCGTGACCGCCAGGGCGGCGGCACCGGTGAGGAGGGAACGTCGGTCGATCATGACACTCGGCTTTCGGTGCGAATCAGCTACAAAAACAGGAACACCCTGCGACTGGTTCCATTTTCATGATGAATATGGCCCTGACTAGGCGCAATTGCGCCCCATGGCGGCAGCCGGAGCGCAGCGTTTGAGGCGGATCAAGGACGGCGCCCCCTCTGCCCGTCGATAAGGCCGGCAAAGGATAGCGCATGCCCGTTCCCGTCTTCCGCGCCACCGGCCTGACCAAGGTCTACGACACCGGCCAGATTCAGGTCCGCGCACTCGACGGTGTGGACCTCGAGCTTTACGAGGGCGAGTTCACCGTGCTCCTCGGCCCCTCGGGTTCGGGGAAGTCCACGCTTCTCAACATCCTCGGGGGCCTCGATACGGCGACGAGCGGCCATGTCTGGTTCCGCGACCAGGAGCTGACGGGGCTCGGCGACAGGGCGCTGACGGCCTACCGGCGCGACCATGTGGGTTTCGTCTTCCAGTTCTACAACCTCGTCGCCTCGCTGACCGCGCGCGAGAACGTGCAGCTTGTCACGGACGTGTCGCACAACCCGATGAGCCCGGCCGAGGCCCTGGGGATGGTGGGGCTCGCGCCCCGGCTCGACCATTTCCCGGCCGAGCTTTCCGGCGGCGAGCAGCAGCGCGTGGCGATCGCCCGCGCCATCGCCAAGCGGCCCGACGTGCTATTGTGCGACGAACCCACCGGTGCGCTCGACAGCCAGACCGGGGTGCAGGTGCTGCAGGCGCTGAAGCGTGTGAACGACGAACTGGGGACCGCGACGGTCGTCATCACCCACAACGTCGCGATCCGAAAGATGGCGCACCGCGTGATCCGCTTCCAGGACGGCCGGCTTCTCAGCGCCGAGGTGAACGAGACGCGCATCGAGCCCTCGGAGATCGAATGGTGATGCACGCGCTCGACCGCAAGCTCCTGCGCGATTTCGTCCGGCTCTGGGCGCAGGCGCTGGCCATCGCGCTCGTCCTCGGTTGCGGGGTGGCGGCGCTCCTGACCTCCTTCGTCATGTACCAGGCGCTCGGCGACAGCCGGGATGCCTACTACGAACGCAACCGCTTTGCCGATATCTGGGCCTCGGCCCGGCGTGCGCCGCTGACCGTCCTGCCCGAGGTGGCTGCCATTCCAGGCGTGCGCAGCGCCGAGGCACGGACGGAAGGGCTGGTGACGCTCGACATTCCCGGGCGGGAGGAAACGGCGGTCGGGCGCATCATCTCGCTGCCCGCATCGGGCGAGCCGCTCCTCAACCTGCCGCTGCTGCGGTCGGGCCGGCTGCCCGATCCCGACGCCGCGAACGAGGTCGCGGTGAACGAGCCCTTCGCCCTGGCCAACCGCTTCACCCTCGGCGACCGGTTCTTCGCCAATCTCAACGGCACGCGGCGGGAACTGACGATCACCGGCACGGTCCTCACGCCCGAGTTCATCTACACGCTCGGCCCCGGCGCGATGATGCCCGACAACGAAGGCTTCGGCGTCATCTTCATGCCGGAACGCGCGGCGACGGCGGCCTTCGACATGTCGGGTGCCTTCAACAGCCTGACTGTCGCGCTATACAAGGGCGCGTCGGAGCCCGAGGTCATCGACCGGATCGACGCGCTTCTCGACCCCTACGGCGGCAACGGGGCGCATGGCCGCGACCGCCAGATCTCGCACAGCTTCGTCTCGTCCGAACTTGACCAGCTCTGGACCATGACCATCGTCATGCCGCCGATCTTCTTCGGGGTGGCCGCGTTCCTGGTGAACATGGTTCTGGGCCGCATCGTCGCGCTCGAACGCGCCGAGATCGGGCTTCTGAAGGCGCTCGGCTACGGCAACCGCCAGGTCGCCCAGCACTACCTGATGCTTGCGGCGCTCACCGCCATCGTCGGCATCCTGATGGGCTGGGGCGCGGGGGCCTGGCTCGCGCATGGCATGGCGCGGCTCTACGCCCGCTTCTTCGACTTCCCGTACCTGATCTTCCGCGGCTCCTGGTCGGTCTATGCCGTCGCGGCGCTCCTCGGCCTCGCCTCGGCAGCCTTCGGCGCGCTTCGCGTCGCACTCGCGGCGGCCCGCCTGCCGCCCGCCGTGGCGATGCAGCCCCCGGCACCGCCGCGGTTCCGCCGCGGTCTCGCCGATCGGCTGATGGCGCGGCTCCGCCTGTCGCAGCCGGCGATGATGATCCTGCGCTCCATCACCCGATGGCCCGTGCGCGCCGCGATGAGCGCGCTGGGGCTTTCGATGGCGGTCGGCGTTCTTGCCGCGGCGAGCTTTTTCGACGACGCCATGGACAAGATGCTCGACACCACCTTCGGGCTGGCCAACCGTCAGGATGCGGTCCTGATGTTCGCAGAGAACCGGCCCGAGCGCGTGATCGACGACCTGCGCAGCCTTCCCGGCGCGCTGCAGATCGAGGGGCAACTGATCGAGCCGGTGGTGCTGCGCAACGGCCATCTCGAGAAGCACACGACGCTGGAGGCGCGGCGGCCCGATGCGGACCTGTCGCGCATCGTCGGCGGTTCGGGCCGGGTCGTCGCCGCGCCGCCCGGCGGCGTGGTCCTCGCCGCGCGGCTCGCCCGGCAACTCGGCGTCGCGCCAGGCGACACGGTCGAGGTTGAGTTCCTGTCGGGCCGGCGCGAAACCGCGCTCCTGCCGGTCACGGCGACCATCGACCAGTACATCGGCATCGCCGCCTACATGGACTTCGAGGCGCTGAACGCACTGCGCCGCCAGGCGCCGCAGGTCTCGGTGGCAAACCTGACGCTCGACCCCGCGGCACGGTCGGAGTTCCATCGCGCGCTGAACGGGATGCCTGCGCTGGCCGGCACGGCCATGGTCTCCGACATGCGCCGGTCGTTCGACGAGACGCTGCGCGAAAACATCAGCATCACCGCCACCGTCTACATCACGATCGCGGTTCTCATCACCGTTGGGGTCACCTACAACGGCGCCCGCATCCAGCTATCCGAACGCGCCCGCGAACTGGCGAGCCTCAGGATCCTCGGCTTCTCGCGCGGCGAGGTTTCGTTCATCCTCGTCGGGGAGGTGATGGTCCTGGCGCTTCTCGCGCAGCCTCTCGGCTGGCTCGCCGGACTCGGCATCGCCTGGGCATTCACGCAAGGAATCGAGAGCGACCTCTACGAGGTGCCCTTCGTGATCGTCCCCTCGACCTTCGCCCGCGCGAGCCTCATCGTCCTTCTGACCGCCCTTGTCTCGGCGCTGGTGGTGCGCCGCCGCATCGACCGGCTCGACCTCGTCGCCGTCATGAAAACCCGGGAGTGACCCATGGCCCTTCAACCCCGCCACTACATCATCGGCCTTCTCGGCGCCGGCGTCGCGGGCGGCCTCGCCTGGCTCGCCTTTCGCACCGAACCCGTGCCGGTGGACCTTGCCACGATCGCGCGGGGGCCGATGCTTGTCACCGTGAACGCCGAGGGCGAGACGCGCGTGAAGGACGTCTTCGAGGTCGCCGCGCCGATTTCCGGCACCGCGCGGCGCGCGCCCGTCGAGGTGGGCGATGCGGTGGTTGCGGGCGAGACCGTCGTCGCCGTGGTCGAACCCGCCGCCCCCGCCCTTCTCGACGCGCGGTCGCGCGATCAGGCCGAGGCCGCGGTGCGCGAGGCCCGCGCCGCGCTGACGCTGGCCGAGGCGCAGCTTCGCCAGGCGGAGGAGGAACTCCACTACGCCCGCAGCCAGCACGACCGCGCCCGCACCCTTGCCGAGCGTGGCGTCGCCTCGCAGACCGCGCTCGAGGACGCGAGCCAGCTTCTCGCCATCCGGCTCGCCGCGCGCGAGGCGGCGCGGTCAAACGTCGAGATGGCAACGAGCGCACTGGCCCGCGCGAACGCGGTCCTGGTGCCGCCGTCGGTCGGCGGCGCGGCGCGCGACAGCTGTTGCGTGACGCTCCGCGCGCCAATCACCGGCACGGTCCTGACCGTCGACATCGTCAGCGAGACCCCCGTTGCCGCCGGCACCCGGCTCCTCTCGGTCGGCCGCACCGACGATCTGGAGATCGTGGCCGATCTGCTCTCCTCCGATGCAGTCGGGCTCAGACCCGGCACCCGCGCCATCGTGGAGCGCTGGGGCGGCACTCCGCCGCTCGAGGCGGAACTGCGCAGCCTCGATCCGTCCGCGCGCACCAAGGTCTCGGCGCTCGGGATCGAGGAGCAACGTGTCGACGCCGTCTTCGACATCATCACCCCCGCCGGGGCCCGCTCCGGCCTCGGCGACGGCTACGCCGTCTACCTCCGCATCGTGAAATGGGAAGGCGCCGATGTGATGCAGGTTCCGCTCTCGGCGCTCTTCCGGCACGAGGGTGGCTGGGCGGTCTTCCGGGCCGTGGACGGCAAGGCGCGGCTCAGCCCCGTCGTCCTCGGCCAGCGCAACGGCACCGCCGCGGAGGTGACCGAGGGGCTCCAGCCGGGCGACCGGGTAATCCTCCACCCCGCCGATGCCATCGCCGAGGGCTCGCCGGTCGCCGAACGCACGGAGGGTTGACCGCCTCCGCCGTCAGTCCCGCGCCCGCAGGACGCGCGCCGGCCGCGCGGCGAGTGGCCTCAGCGCGAAGATGAGGCCGGCGAGAAGCGTCGCCAGCGCGCCGCCCGTGACGATCGCCGCGGCCGAGACCGGCTCGAACCGGAACGTGCCCTCCATCACGAAGGTCATCACCGCCCAGCCCGCCGCCGCGCCGAAGGCGACGGCCACGATCCCCGCCGCCGCCCCCATCAGCGCGGAGCGGAGCGCGAAGCTCGCGAGCACCACTCCCCGCGTCGCGCCGAGCGTCTTCAGCACGGCCGCCTCATAGACCCGCGCCCGTTCCCCCGCCGCGGCCGCGCCGATCAGCACGACGACCCCGGTCAGGAGCGTCACGCCCGCCGCGATGGCGGTGGCCTTCGCGATGGCGGCCAACGCCTCGCTCACCCGGTCGATGGCGTCCTTCACCCGGATCGCGGTGATGTTCGGAAAGGCGGTGGCGAGGTCGCGCAGAATCGCGGCTTCCGCCTCAGGCGCGGCATAGACGGTGGCGATCCAGCTGTGCGGCGCGCCCTGAAGGGCCGCCGGGTTCATCGCCATGACGAAGCCGATTCCCGCCGTGCCGAAGTCCACCTCTCGGAACGAGGTGATCCGGGCCTCGATGTCGCGGCCGAGGACGTTCACCGTGACCCGGTCGCCGAGCTTCAGCCCCATCTCCTCCGCCTCCTCGCGGGCGAAGGACATGAGCGGCGGGCCGGCGTAGTCCTCGGGCCACCATTCGCCCGCGACGATCCGGGTCCGCTCGGGCGGGGTTGCGGAATAGGTCAGTCCGCGGTCGCCGCGGACGACCCAGTGGTCGCCCGCCACCTCGCGCGCGTCGCGGCCGTTGATCCTGGTCAGCACGCCCCTGAGCATCGGTGCGGTATCCACGCGGCTGACCGCCGGATCGCCCTTCACCCGGGCCAGGAAGCCCTCGATCTGATCAGGCTGGATGTCGACGAAGAAGTAGGACGGCGCGACCTCCGGCAGGTCGCGGGCGATGGAGGCGCGAAGGTTGGTGTCGATCTGGCCCACGGCCGCAAGGACCGAGAGACCGAGGCCGAGCGACAGTATGACGGCCGTTGCCTCCTCCTTCGGCGAGCCGATGGCCGAAAGCGCGAGCCTTAGCGCCGGCCGGCCCCGCGCACGGTGGCCCATGCGCCGGGCGAACCGCCTGAGCGCGAGTGCTGCGAGTGTCAGAACGACAAGCGCCGCGACGATGCCGCCTAGCGTGCCGAATGCCAGTTCCGGAACACCGGACAACCCGACAGCCACCGCGACGAGCGCGCCGGCGATTCCGGCCAGCACCGCCGACAGGCGCCAGCCCGGCCAGACCCGCCGCCCCGGACCGAGGTCGCGGAAGAGCGCCGCCGCCTTCACCTCGCGCGTGCGCGCCAGCGGCCAGAGCGCGAAGAGCGCGGCGGTGAGCACGCCATAAGTCGCGGCCTCGGCGAGCGGGCGCACGGCAAGGCCGATCTCGACCGGGATCGGCAGCGCCCCGGCGATCAGCGGCCCGGCGAGGATCGGTGCGCCCGCGCCGAGGACGAGGCCCGCGACGACGCCGATGAGGGCGAGCGCCGCAACCTGGACGAGATAGACGGCGAAGATCGTCCCCGAGGTCGCACCGAGCGCCTTCAGGGCGGCCATCGTGCCCACCTTGCCGTCGAGATACGACCTGACCGCCGCGCCGATGCCGACGCCGCCGACGGCGAGCCCCGCGAGCCCGACGAGGATCAGGAACGACCCCATCCTATCCACGAAGCGCCGCATCCCAGGGGCGCCATAGCGCGCGTCCTGCCATTGCATTCCGCTGTCGCGGAACGCGGCCACCGCCTCGCGGCCGACGGGGCCTACCGCCACGCCGTCGGGCAGCAGGAGCCGGTAGTTCGTGTCGAAGAGGCTGCCGGGCTCGAGAAGGCCCGAGCCTGCAAGGTCCTCCGTCCGCACCATCGTCCGCGGCCCCACCGTGAATCCGGTCGCCGCCGCGTCGGGTTCCCGCAGGATCCGGGCGGCGAGGCGGAACTCCTTGGTGCCGAGCCGGAAGCGGTCGCCGATGGCAAGTCCCATGCGGTCGGCGAGAACCGGGTCCATCGCCGCGCCGGGGAGGCCCTCAAGGGGGGCGAAGACCTCGGCCGGCGCCAGCGCCGGCTCGAACACCATCGCACCGGTCAGGGGATACGCGGCATCGACCGCCTTCACCTGCGTGAGCGCACGCTCGGCAGCCTCCCCCTCGCCCACGACCGCCATGGAGCGGAATTCGACGATCTCCGACACCTTCGCGGCCCGCGCATCCATGAAGCCGCGCTCCTCGGGTGTGGCAAAGCGGTAGGTGAAGGACATCTCGGCGTCGCCGCCCAGAAGCACCGCGCCCTGATCGCGGATCGCCGTCTCGATCGAGGAGCGCACCGTTCCGACCGCAGCAATCGCGGCGACGCCAAGCATGAGGCAGAGGAGGAAGACGATGAATCCCCGCGTGCCGCCCCGGAGCTCGCGCCGGGCAATCCTGACCGCGATCGGAAGTGTCATTCGGCGACCTTGACGCGCCGGGCTCGGTCCTCGCCCGCGATCCGGCCGTCGGCAAGCCGCACCACCCGGTCGCAACGCGCCGCAAGCTCCGGCGCGTGGGTGACGAGGATCAGCGTCGCCCCGTGCCGGTCCCGCAAGCCGAAGAGAAGCTCCATGATCGCCTCGCCAGTGGCGGCATCGAGGTTGCCCGTCGGCTCGTCGGCGAGAAAGATGGCCGGCCGCGGCGCCGCAGCGCGAGCCAGCGCCACGCGCTGCTGCTCGCCGCCCGAAAGCTGCGCCGGATAATGGTCCATCCGCGCGCCGAGCCCCATCGCCTCAAGCTCCGCCGCCGCGCGGCCGAAAGCGTCCGCCACCCCCGCAAGCTCCAGCGGGATCGCGACATTCTCGACCGCCGTCATCGTCGGAATCAGGTGGAAGGACTGGAACACGATGCCCATATTGCCCCTGCGGAACCGTGCGAGCGCGTCTTCGTCGAGCGCCGTCAGGTCATGGCCAAGCGCCGTGATCCGGCCCGATGTCGCGCGTTCGAGCCCGCCCATGAGCATGAGGAGCGACGACTTGCCCGACCCCGACGGACCGACGAGCCCGAGGCTTTCGCCCCGCGACACGTCAAGGCTGATGCCTTTCAGGATTTCGATGCGGCCGGCGTTGCCCTCGAGCACGAGCCGCGCGTCCTCCAGGCTCAGTATGGTCTCGCTCATGCCTGCCGTCCGCTCCATCCGCCGCTTCAAGCCATATGGGGTCGGCCGGGCATTGCGCAACCTCGCGCTCGGCTTCCTGCTGTTCGCGGGCACCGCAGCCCAGGCCTCGCCGCCGACGCTCGTGGCCTTCGGCGACAGCCTGACGGCGGGCTACGGCCTGCCGCCCGAGGACGGCTTCGTCCCGCAGCTTCAGGCCTGGCTTGCCGAAAGGGGCGCCGAGGTGACGGTGCAGAACGCCGGCGTTTCCGGCGACACGACCGCAGGGGCGCTGGCGCGAATCGACTGGACGCTGTCGGCCCCGGTGGATGCGATGATCATCACGCTCGGCGGCAACGACCTCCTCCGCGGGATCCCTCCCGAGGAGGCGCGCGGCAATCTCGACGCGATCCTGACGAAGGCGGCGGAAAAGGGCATCCCCGTGCTGGTGGTGCCGATGGCGGCGCCCGGCAACTACGGCGCGGACTACAAGACCGCGTTCGACTCGATCTATCCGGAACTTGCCGCGAAGCACGGAGCACTTCTGGCGGAACCCTTCCTCGCCCCGATCCTCGCGCTTCCCGACCGGCAGCAGGCCCTGGCAGACTACATCCAGCCCGACGGGCTCCATCCCAATGCAAGGGGCGTGGCCCTGGTCGTGGACGCGCTCGGGCCGAAGGTGCTGGAACTGCTTGCCCGGGCGGAGTAGCCGCGCATCCTCAGCCCGCGCCGACCTTTGCCCAAGCGGGATGCAGGTCGTCGATGACGTAGGCGTGGCGATGCCGCCCCGCTTCCCCGTGATCGCGCAGGTGCGGATGGTCGGGCGGCAGTCCGGGATGGTCATGCGAGACCTCTGCCGGGTCCTGCGCGGGCCAGAGGCGGAGCGCGAGGACGGCGCCGGCAAGTCCGATGAGCGCCATCATGAGGAAGGTCGGACCAAGGCCGATCCGCGCCCCGAGCCAGCCGGCGAGCGGGTAGCAGAGAAGCCAGCAGGCATGCGAGAGCGCGAACTGAGCGGCGAAGATCGCGGGGCGGTCGGCAGCCCCGGCCGAGCGGCGGAGAAGCCGGCCCGAGGGGGTTTGCGCCGCGCTGTACCCCGCCCCGATCACGAGCCAGAGCGGCAGGAGCGCGGCATAGGTGCCGACAAGCGCGCCGGCAGCCGTTCCGGCCACCAGCACCGCCGCGCCGGACATCATGACCGGGCGGTCCGCGAGCCGGTCGAGAAGCCGGGGCAGCGCGAGCGCGGCCGCCATCGAGCCCGCGCCGAAGGCCGCCAGCGCCCAGGCGACCTCGACCTCGCCGAGCCCGAAGCGGGACTTCACGAGAACCACGGTGTTGACGATGACCATCGCCCCCGCCGCCGCGACGGCGAGGTTGACCGCGAAGAGCCCCCTGAGCCGCGGCGTGGCGAGATAGAGGCGGAGCCCCCGCGTTGTCCGGTCCCAGATGCCGCGGCGGGGGCCGGGCTCGGGCGCCGGAAGGGTCACGCTGACGACGAGGGCTGCCGAGACGAGGAAGCCGGCCACCGTCCCGGCGAAGAGGCTGTGGAATTCCATCACCGTAAGGAGCGCCGCCGCGAGCATAGGCGAGACGAGGCTCTCAAGGTCATAGGCCAGACGCGAGAGCGAGAGCGCGCGGGTGTAGTCCTCCTCGGCCGGCAGGATGTCGGGGATCGTCGCCTGGAAGGTCGGGGTGAAGCCGGCCGAGGCCGCCTGCAGCACGAAGATGAGCAGATAGACCTGCCAGACCTCGGTGACGAAAGGCAGGCAGAGCGCAACCGCTGCCCGGACGAGGTCGAGCGTGACGAGCACTGCCCGGCGCGGCAGCCGGTCGGAGAGCGCCTGCGCCACGGGGGCGAGACCGACATAGGCCACCATCTTGATCGCGAGCGCGGTGCCGAGCACCGCCCCCGCCTCGGCCCCGGCGAGATCGAAGGCGAGAAGCCCGAGCGCCACCGTCATGAGTCCGGTGCCGAGCAGCGATATCACCTGCGCGGCGAAGAGATGCCGGTAGGTGCGGTTCCTGAGCGGGCGAAGCATCATCGTTCTCCGGGGTGCCGTTCCCTTATGCCATGTGCCGCAGATGCCGGACAGTGCCGGAAACGGGCGCGGGCCGCATCGGGCCCTACGGGCGCAATCCCATCGCGGGGGGCGTTGCTCTGGCCGTGGACACGCTCGGGCCGATGGTGCTGGGACTTCTCGCCCGGGCGGAATGACCGATCCTCGGCACGCCTCAGCGCACCATCAGGCGCGGCAGGGCTTCCCGAGCGCCCACCTCGCCAATCACCGAAGCCCCGGCAAATCCCTGCGCCACGAAGAGGTCCAGCACCGCATCGGCCGCCGCTGGCGTGCAACTGACCAGAAGCCCGCCGCTTGTCTGCGGATCGGTCAGAAGCGCCCGCTCCGTGACGGCGAACCCCTCTGGCAGGGCGACGCTTGCGCCATAGCTCGCCCAGTTTCGCCCGGAGGCGCCGGTCGCGCAGCCCTGCCGAAGAAGATCGCGCACCCCGTCCATCACCGGGACCCGCGCCCAGTCGAGCGTGATGCTGACGCCCGCACCGCGGGCAAGTTCCAGCGCATGGCCCGCCAGCCCGAAACCCGTCACATCGGTCATCGCGTGGACCCCGTCCATCTGCGCGAACTCCGGGCCGGGGGTATTCAGCCGCGTGGTGGTGTCGAGCATCAGCCGATACGCCGGATCGCCCAGCAGCCCCTTCTTCAGCGCCCCGGACATCACCCCGGTGCCGAGCGGCTTGCCGAGGATCAGCACGTCGCCGGGCCGGGCGCCGGTGTTCCGCCGCACCCGGTCGGGATGCACGATCCCCAGCGCGACCAGCCCGTAGATCGGCTCGGCCGCGTCGATGCTGTGACCGCCCGCCACCGGAATCCCTGCCGCGGCGCAGACCGAAGCACCGCCTTCGAGAATCCGCGCGATCGTGGCGGGGGAGAGCCGCGAGATCGGCATTCCGACGATGGCGAGCGCCAGGATCGGCCGCCCGCCCATGGCGTAGACGTCACTCAGCGCGTTGGTCGCGGCGATGCGGCCGAAGTCGAATGGATCGTCGACAACGGGCAGGAAGAAGTCGGTGGTCGCCACGATCGCCTGGCTGTCGTTCAGCCGGTAGACCGCCGCGTCGTCGGAGTGTGCCGTACCGACCAGAAGGTCGGGCGGCAGCGGAAGGCCCGGCATCCCTGCCAGAAGCTCCGACAGGAGTGCGGGCGCGATCTTGCAGCCGCAGCCGCCACCATGGGCCAGCGACATCAGCCTCGGCTCCTCGGTCCGGTCCGCATCCATGCGCGCCACCGTCACCCCCGCCAGTCGAAGAATCCGGCCGGCGCCCGACCGAGCAGCTCGCGCGCGAGGTCTGCCCCCGCTTCCGCGGCGTCGGCGACAGCGCAGCGCCGCTCGCCCGCGATCACCTCGGACCCGTCGGGTCGGAGGATCTCGCCCCGGAGCCAGAGGCCGTCGTCCACGTGCAGCGCGAGCCCGGCGATGGGCGTCTCGCAGGAGCCGTCGAGCGCGGCGAGGAACGCGCGTTCGGCTGCGAGTCCTTCGCCCGTCGCCCGGTCGTGGATTGCCGCGAGAAGGGCGGCCGCGCGCGAATCGGCGGCGCGGCGTTCGATGCCGATCGCACCCTGCGCGACGGCCGGAAGCATCTCCTCGGGCGCGATCGCGCTTTTCGCCACCTCGGCCATGCCCAGCCGGTTCAGCCCCGCCATGGCGAGGAAGGTCGCCGCCGCGACACCGTCGTTCAGCTTCTTCAGCCGCGTCTGCACGTTGCCGCGGAACTGGACGAGCCTGATGTCGGGACGGCGGTGCGCGAGTTGCGCCCGGCGCCGGAGCGAAGAGGAACCGACGACCGCGCCCTCGGGCAGATCGGCCAGCCGGGCGACAGCGGGCGAGACGAAGGCGTCGCGCACATCCTCGCGCGGCAGGTGGCAGTCGAGAAGGAGGCCCGCCGGCTGCGCCACCGGCATGTCCTTCATGGAATGTACGGCGATGTCGATCCCGCCCGCGAGAAGCGCGTCCTCGATCTCCTTCGTGAAGAGGCCCTTGCCGCCGATCTCCTTCAGGGGCCGGTCGGCCGCGATCAGCGTCCGGTCGTCGCCGGTGGTCTTGATCACGACGATCTCGAAGGCGCCCTCGGGCAAGCCGTGGGCGGCCATGAGCCTCGCGCGGGTCTCGTGGGCCTGCGCGAGCGCCAGCGGAGAGCCGCGGGTGCCGATCTTCAGCGGGGTCTTTGCATCGGGCATCTGCATGGACAGGGCATAGCCGCGACAGATTGCCCGCGCAATGGCCGCGCGCGGCGCGTACCTTGACATCCCGTCGCAGCCGGGGATGAAGGGGCGGAGGAGGCCCCATGAAAAAGACAATCCTCAGTGCCCTCGCCGGCGAGACCCTGCCGGTCCCGCCGATCTGGATGATGCGTCAGGCGGGCCGCTACCTGCCGGAATACCGCGCCACCCGCGAGAAGGCGGGGGATTTCCTCACGCTCTGCTACACGCCCGAGCTTGCCGCAGAGGTCACGCTCCAGCCGATCCGCCGCTACGACTTCGATGCGGCGATCCTCTTTGCCGACATCCTCCTCCTGCCGCAGGCCCTTGGCGCCGACCTCTGGTTCGTGACCGGCGAGGGCCCGCGCCTTTCCACACTCACCACGCCCGAGGGGCTGGCCGCGCTGAAACCGGTGGAGTCCATCCACGAGACGCTGGCGCCGGTCTACGAGACGGTGCGCATCCTGTCCCGCGCGCTGCCGAGGGAAACCACGCTCATCGGCTTCGCCGGCGCGCCCTGGACGGTGGCAACCTACATGATAGCGGGGCGCGGCACGCCGGATCAGGGCCCGGCACATGCGCTGAAGGCCACCGACCGCGCGACCTTCCAGGGGCTGATCGACCGCCTGACGGAGGCGACGATCCACTACCTCTCGGCCCAGGTGGAAGCGGGGGCAGAGGTCGTGAAGCTCTTTGACAGCTGGGCGGGGTCGCTGAAGGGGCAGGATTTCGACGACTTCGCCCTGGCCCCGGCGAAGCGGATCATCGCCGGCCTGAAGGCCCGCCACCCGGGCCTGCCGGTCATCGCCTTCCCGCGCGAGGCCGGCCCTCGCTACGTCGGCTTCGCCAGGGCGACCGGCGCCGACTGCGTGGCAATCGACAATTCCGTGACGGCGGAATGGGCGGCCGAGAACGTGCAGAGGGACGGCTGCGTGCAGGGAAACCTCGACCCCGCGCTTCTCGTGACAGGGGGCGAGCGGCTGGTCGCAGAGGCGCGCCGGATCGTCCGCGCCTTCGCGGGCGGGCCGCATATCTTCAACCTCGGCCACGGGGTCACACCCGACGCCGACCCGGACAACGTGAGCCGGATGATCGAGGCCGTCCGCGGGTGAGTTGTCGTACGCGGCCGGAAACGTCCGTCCGCTGTCGGTTTCCGCCCGTCTCCGGCGGCCCCGGAGCCGTAGGGTCGGCAAGGGAGGCGCGATGGGCTTGCCCGACGGAGCCGCCGCGCCGGTCTTTTCCTTTGCGCCGCGATGCGCAATGGTGACACGAAAACGCGACTCCGCCGGGTATCGCGGCGGGATCAAGGGATGCCGGCACAGCCGGACCGGAGGATGGAAGATGAGATACTTGGCTGCGAAGACAGCCCGCGAGGCGGCCGAGGCGCTGGCCGCCGAGGCAGGGGTGACCCGGGTGCTGGCGGGGGGTACGGATGTGCTCGTCCAGATGAAGGCGGGGCTGGTGGAGCCCGACCTGGTGGTGGACATCAAGAAGATTCCCGGCATCGCGACGATCACGCCCGAAGCGGGCGGCTTCCGGGTCGGTGCGGCGGTGCCGAATTCGGTCCTTGGCGAACATGAGGGTGTCCGTACGCTCTGGCCGGGCGTGGTTGAGGGGGCAAACCTCATCGGATCGACCCAGGTGCAGGGGCGCTGCACGATGGCAGGCAACCTCTGCAACGCCTCGCCTGCCGGCGATGCCGTGCCCGGCCTTGTCGCCGCGAACGCGGTGGCCCGGATCGCCGGGCCGGACGGCGAGCGCGACTGCCCGGTGGCGGACATCCCCGCCGGCCCCGGCAAGACCACGCTGAAAAAGGGCGAGGTCATCACCTCGATCCTTCTGCCCGCGCGACCCGCGCGCGCCTCCGACGCCTACCTGCGCTTCATACCGCGCACGGAAATGGATATCGCGGTGGCCTCTGCGGCCGTCTCGCTGGAGCTGAACGCCGATGGCACTGTTAAGGCGGCCCGCGTCGTCCTCGGCGCGGTCGCGCCCACGGTCGTCGTGGCCGACGCGGCCGGCAAGGCGCTCGTCGGAACGAAGCTCGACGACGACACGCTGGCGAAGATGGCCGCGGCCTGCGAAGCGGTGTGCAGGCCCATCGACGACAAGCGCGGAACGGTCGCGTTCCGCACCAAGACGGCCGGCACGCTGGCGAAGCGCGCCGCCCTTATCGCATACGCCCGCGCCGGAGGTTCGAAATGAAGTCCATTCCCGTCTCGACCACGATCAACGGCGACGCCTGCGAGTTCCTCTGCACACCGGACGAGACGCTGCTCGACGCGCTCAGGAACCGCCTCGGCATGACCGGCGCGAAGGAAGGCTGCGGCACCGGCGATTGCGGCGCGTGTTCGGTCACGCTGAACGGCCGGCTCGTCTGTTCCTGCCTCGTCCTCGGGGTCGAGGCCGAGGGGGCGGAGATCACGACCATCGAGGGGATGGCGGACGGCGACGAGCTTCACCCGCTCCAGCGGCATTTCATCGATCACGCGGCGCTGCAGTGCGGGGTCTGCACGCCCGGCATCCTCGTCGCTGCGAAGGCGCTTCTGGAAAAGAATCCGGAGCCTTCGGACGAGGAGGTGCGCTACTGGCTCGCCGGCAACCTCTGCCGCTGCACGGGCTACGACAAGATCATCCGCGCCGTCCAGGCGGCCGCGGCCGAGATGAGGGGAGCCTGAGATGTCCTTGGACGAATACCGCAAGCGCGAGTTCAAGCAGGTAGGCCAGCGGGTCCGCCGGCCGGATGGCGTGGACAAGGTCACGGGCCGGGCGATGTATGGCGCGGACGCGACCGCGCCGGGGATGCTCGTCGGACGCGTCCTGCGCTCGCCTCACGCCCATGCCCGCATCCGCAGCATCGACACCTCGGCCGCAGCGGCCCTGCCCGGCGTCAAGGCCGTCCTCACCGGCGCCGACCTGCCGGTGCAGGAGGACGCCTTCGTCCGCGATGTGCAGGACAACTGCATGGCCCGCGAGAAGGCGCTTTACGACGGGCACGCCGTCGCCGCCGTCGCGGCGGTGGACGCGGCGACGGCCAAGGCCGCGCTGAAGCTGATCAAGGTCGACTACGAGGTGCTGCCCCACGTCACCGACGTGGATGTGGCGATCAAGCCCGGAGCTCCGGTGGTGCAGGCGGGGCGGACGCTGGAGAACGTGCCCGCAGGCATGTCGGAGAACGTGACGAGCCATTGCGAGTTCGGCCACGGCGACCCCGCCGCCGGCTTCGCCAGGGCCGATCACGTCGTCGAGCGCCACTTCCGCACCGCCGCGACCCATCAGGGCTACATCGAGCCGCATGCCGCCCTTGCCTCCGTGACCTCGGACGGCAAGGCGGAGCTCTGGTGCTGCACGCAAGGGCAGTTCTTCGTCCGCACCCTCTGCGCGGCGATCATGGGAATGGAGGCGAGCCAGTTGCGCGTCACCGCCTCCGAGATCGGCGGCGGCTTCGGCGGCAAGACGACCGTCTTCATCGAGCCGGTTGCGCTGGCGCTCAGCCGCAAGGCGGGGCGTCCGGTGAAGATCGTCATGAACCGGGACGAGGTGTTCCGGGCCACGGGCCCGACCGTCCACACGTCGATGGACGTGAAGATCGGCATGACGAAGGACGGCCGTATCACGGCCGCCGAGGCGCATCTGCGCTATTCGGGTGGCGCTTTCCCGTGCGGTACCGTGGACATGGGCGCGCAGGCGGCCTTCGCCGCCTATGACCTGGAGAATGTCCGCACCTACGGCTGGAACGTGATGACGAACCGTCCGAAGGAGGCCTCCTACCGCGCCCCCGGCGCGCCGCAGGCGATCTATGCCGTCGAAAGCGTCCTGGACGAGCTCTGCCAGCACTTCCGGCTCGATCCGATCGACGTGCGGCTGAAGAACGCCGCGCGAAAGGGAACGAAATCCTCCTACGGGCCCACTTTCCCAGACATCGGGCTGGTCGCCACGCTGGAGGCCGCGAAGAGGCATCCCCACTACACCGCGCCGCTGAAGCCGGGGCAGGGCCGCGGCATCTCCTGCGGCTTCTGGTTCAACTTCGGCGGCAACTCCTGCGTGAGCCTCAACATCAACACCGACGGCACCGTCGGCGTGACCGAAGGCAACCCCGACATCGGCGGCAGCCGCGCCTCGATCAGCCTGATGGCGGCGGAGGAGTTGGGCATTCCCTACGAGCGGGTACGCACCATCGTCGCCGACACCTCCTCGCTCGGCTACAACGACGTGACAGACGGCAGCCGCGTGACCTTCGCGGTCGGACTCGCCACGATCAAGGCCGCGCGGGAGGCGATCCGGGTGATGTGCGGGCGCGCGGCAAGGATCTGGGGGATCGACGCCGAAGCGGTCGAGTGGAAGGACGGCGCGGCGGTGCCGGCCGGGCCGAACGCCGGGAAGTTCCCGCCGATGAGCCTCGCCGAGATCGCGGCGGTCTCGTTCGAGACGGGTGGGCCCATCGCCGGCCACCACGAGGTCAACGTCGATGGCGCGGGCGTCTCGTTCGGTGTCCATATCGTCGATGTCGAGGTGGACCGCGAGACGGGCGCCACGAAGGTTCTGCGCTACACGGTATTCCAGGACGCCGGGAAGGCGGTGCATCCCTCCTACGTCGAAGGCCAGATGCAGGGCGGCGCCGTGCAGGGCATCGGCTGGGCGCTGAACGAAGAGTACATCTACGGGCCTGACGGCAGGCTGCAGAACCCCGGCTTCCTCGACTACAGGGTGCCGGTCGCCTCGGACCTGCCGATGATCGACACGGTGATCCTGGAGATTCCCAACCCCGGCCATCCCTACGGTGTCCGCGGCGTGGGCGAGACGGGGATCGTGCCGCCGCTCGCAGCAATTTCCAACGCGGTATCGCGGTCGGCCGGGATTCGGCTGTCCGAACTGCCGATGTCGCCGCCGCGGGTCCTGAAGGCGCTCGGGGCGTGACGCGGGGGGCGTGAGATGGTGAAGGTCCGGCTCTGGGGCTCGCTTCGGCAGGCCGCCGAGGGGCAGACCGAGGTTGAGGTGGAGGCGAGGACGTTCAAGGAGCTTCTTGACCGCCTCGTCGAGACCTATCCGGGCCTTGCCCCGCAGATCGCGCGCGGCGTCTCCCTTTCGCTCGACGGAGTGATCTACCGGGAGGCCTGGTTCACCGAGATCCGTCCGGAGAGCGAGGTGGTTCTCATGCCCTACATGACAGGCGGCTGATATCTGTCCCGCAAGGCAGGTGGCGGGAAGCCTTGTCGCATCTCGTCCAGTTAGCGCCGCTTTTCGACCCTGATCGACGCCCGGTTCTGCGCAATGTCCGCGGCCAAGGCCCGTCGGAAACAACGGGTTGAAATCGAGGGTCGCTTCCGCTTAAGTCTGCTCAGCGGGTAGCAAAGACTCATAAGAACACACGGGGAGCCCGAATAGATGGATGCACGCACCGGCGGAAACGCCGCATTTGTTGCGTTTGAGCATGTCCAGAAAAGCTATGACGGGGAAAATCTGGTCGTCAAAGACCTGAACCTGTCGATCGCCAAAGGCGAATTCCTGACGATGCTTGGGCCTTCCGGGTCCGGCAAGACCACCTGCCTGATGATGCTGGCCGGGTTCGAGACCGCCACCCATGGCGAGATCAAGCTGAACGGGCGACCGATCAACCGCATCCCGCCGCACAAGCGTGGCATCGGGATGGTGTTCCAGAACTACGCGCTTTTCCCGCACATGACCGTGGCCGAGAACCTTGCGTTTCCGCTCGAAGTGCGCGGGCTCGGCAAGTCCGAACGCGACGCCAAGGTCAAGCGGGCGCTCGACATGGTGCAGATGGGCGCCTTCGGGGGGCGCCGCCCGGCGCAGATGTCCGGTGGCCAGCAGCAGCGCGTCGCGCTCGCCCGCGCGCTGGTGTTCGAGCCAGAGCTCGTGCTGATGGACGAACCCCTTGGCGCGCTCGACAAGCAACTGCGCGAGCACATGCAGTTCGAGATCACGCGGCTTGCGCACCACCTTGGCATCACCACCGTCTATGTCACCCACGACCAGACCGAGGCGCTGACGATGTCCGATAACATCGCGGTCTTCAACGATGGCCGAATCCAGCAGCTTGCCCCGCCTGCGGTGCTGTACGAAGAGCCGACGAACAGTTTCGTTGCGCAGTTCATCGGCGAGAACAACACGCTTCTCGGCGTCGTGCAGGAAATCCGCGGCGATGTCGCCGTGGTCAGGCTCGACGATGGCGAGCTGATCGACGCCAAGCCGGTGAACGTCTCCAGGGCCGGCGAGCGTACGCGCGTCTCGATCCGGCCCGAGCGGGTGGAGTTCAACAAGGCACGCCTGCAGCCCGGTGCCCATACACTCAAGGCCGAGGTGCTGGAGTTCATCTACATGGGCGACATCTTCCGAACGCGACTGCGCGTCGCCGGAAACGACGACTTCGTCGTCAAGACCCGAAACGCCCCCGACCAGAAGCGCCTCCAGCCCGGACAGCAGATCGAGATCGGCTGGCTGCCCTCGGATTGTCGGGCGCTCGACGCCTGAGCCGACGGAACTTGGCCCGCGACCTGTCCCGTGGCGCGGACCAACCAAACGACACGGGAACAATAGGGAGTCACCTCATGAAACTTTGTTCAGCCTTTCTTGCAACCACGGCTCTGACGCTGGCGGCCGGCTCGGCGTCGGCCATCGACCTGACGTTCGTGTCCTGGGGCGGCGCCTACCAGAACTCGCAGCTCAAGGCCTATGTGGAACCCTACGTGGCCGCACATCCCGACGTGTCGGTCGTCTGGGACGAAAGCTCCAGTGAAGCCGTCGCCAAGCTGCGGGCGATGAACGAGGCCGGCAACCTCACCTGGGATCTGGTGGACGTGACCATCGCCGACGCGATGCGTCTGTGCGACGAGGGCCTGGCGATGGAAGTCGACTTCGACACCATGCTCGCGCCCGCCCCGGATGGCACCTCCGCCAGCGACGACTTCGGCGACCTGCTCCTCTCGGAGTGCTTCATCCCGCAGATCGTCTATTCGATCACCTTCGGCTACCGCAACGACGTGGCCGAATGGAACGGCGCGACGCCGACCTCGGTCTGCGACGTGTTCGACACGACGAAGTTCCCCGGCAAGCGCAGCCTCTACAAGGGTCCGCTATACAACATGGAATGGGCGCTCCTGTGCGACGGCGTGGCGAAGGAGGAGATCTACAACGTGCTCGGCACCGACGAGGGCGTGGATCGCGCCTTCAAGAAGCTCGACTCGATCAAGGATCAGGTCGTGTGGTGGACGGCCGGCGCCGAAACCCCGCAGCTTCTGGCCGATGGCGAGGTCGTGATCGGAAGCACCTACAACGGTCGCCTGTTCTCGGTGATCGCGGAGCAGAAACAGCCGGTGTCGATGCTCTGGGATGCCCAGATCTACGACCTCGACGGCTGGATCATCCCGACTGGCCTGCCCGAGGACCGGCTGCAGGCGGTGAAGGACTTCCTCTTCTTCGCCACCGACACGCAGCGCCTTGCCGATCAGGCCAAGTTCATTTCCTACGGCCCGGCCCGGAAATCCTCCGCGCCGCTCGTCGGCAAGCATCAGGAACTCGGCATCGACATGGCCCCGCACATGCCGACCGACCCGGCCAACGCCACCAACGTCGTGATGATGGACTTCCCGTGGTGGGCCGACCATCGCGACGATCTGGACGCCAAGTTCCAAGCGTGGCTCGCGCAATAATGGCATAAGACCGGAAGGGACCCGGACGGGTCCCTTCCACCCCATTCGTTTGTGACTTTGCACGGCATTCCGACCGCGACCTTCCGCAGCTCCGACGGGGGACAGATGAGCGACACCACCCAAGCCAGCCCGATGAAGGCCGCCGACGGGACACCGCTGAAGAAGAGCCTCACGCGCGCGCTTCGCCGCCAGAAGCTCAGGGCGCTCGCGCTGATCGCGCCGCTGCTGATCTTCGTGCTCTTCACCTTCATCCTGCCGATCGCCGACATGCTGTTCCGCTCGGTCGAGAACCAGATCGTCGGCGACACGCTTCCCAACACGGTGCAGGCGCTCAAGGCCTGGGATCAGGCATCGGACGAGGCGCCGGGCGAGCAGGTGTTCCGGGCCCTTTCCGTGGACTTGCAGGTGGCCGCCGAGTTGAAGCAGCACACCCGTCTCGGCACCCGCCTGAACTACGAGAACCCCGGCGTGTCATCACTGTTTCGTTCCTCTGGGCGCGGCGCCGACAAGATCGGGAAGGATTTCCAGGATCGGCTCGTCGAACTCGATCCGGCCTGGAAGGAGGGGGAGACCTGGGCGACGATCTTCGGCACCGACGAATGGCTTGCCGCCGAAGCGGCCTGGGACGCCGACAGGGCCGGCAAGCAGCCCGCCTTCCGGATGCGCGACGGGATCGACGAAGCCCTGCCCCTCACGGCACATGCCTACCAGGTGTTCGTGAAGGACGTGCAGGGCGCGGGCAAGAATCCGGCCACGACGAAGCCGTGGCGCGTGTTCTACGACGCGCTGTCCCAGGACCTCGGCGCCAACCCCGACCCGGC